>JAGBYV010000303.1 GCA_017628595.1 Alistipes sp. | reverse complement strand
CGCTGTCATCTGCGGCAACGATGATAATTGCAACGTCGGTAATCTTAGCACCACGTGCACGCATCGCTGTAAATGCCTCGTGACCTGGAGTATCGAGGAAGGTAATCTTCTGACCATTAAGCTCTACAGAGTATGCACCGATGTGCTGGGTGATACCTCCTGCCTCGCCGGCAATAACGTTGGTCTTACGGATGTTATCAAGCAATGAGGTCTTACCGTGGTCAACGTGACCCATAACAGTCACGATGGGGGGACGGGGCAGAAGATCCTCCTCCTTGTCGCCCTCCTCGTCAATAGCCTCAGCAACCTCGACGGTTACAAACTCGGTCTTGAAGCCGAACTCCTCGGCAACAACTACCAAAGCCTCCGCGTCCAGACGCTGGTTGATAGATACCATCAAGCCGAGGTTCATACAAGCCGAGATAACCTCCATGGGCGATACGTCCATCATGGTCGCAAGCTCGCTAACGGTCACGAACTCGGTAACCTTCAGTACCGAGCGCTCCATCTGCTCGCGCTCCATCTCCTCCGACATCTTCTCGCGGATCTCCTCACGCTTCTCCTTGCGGTACTTGGCACCCTTGTTCTTTGCACCCTTAGCTGTCAATCGTGCCAGGGTGTCCTTAACCTGCTTTGATACCTCCTCGTCACTAACCTCGGTGCGTACCACAGGCTTGGGCTGGTGCTTCTCCTTCTTCTTGTTGCGACGACCCTCACCCGGCTTGGGCTGATTCTGGTTCTGCTGCTGATTCTGCTGCTGACCCTGCTGGCCGCCCTTCTTCTTATCTTTATTCTCTTTGTTGTCTCTATTCTCCTTGCCCTGTTTGCCCTGCTTGCTTACGTCGACCTTCTCTTTCTCAAGACGCTTGCGCTTGTGCTTGCCACCAGGAACCATGCCCGATACGTCCATCGTACCGAGAATCTGTGGGCCAGCGAGCTGTGTCTGGTTGGGGCGGAAGACATTGTCCTTCTTGGGCTGCTCAGCCTCTACCTCAGCCTTGGGCTCCGGTTTGGGCTCGGGCTTGGGTTCAGCTTTAGGCTCCGGCTTGGGCTCGGGCTTAGGCTCGGGTTTGGGTTCGGGCTTAGACTCGGGCTTACGCTTGTCGCCATCAAGATCGATCTTACCCAAAATCTTGGGCTGGGGGATCTCCTCCTTAACGCTGATGATATTGCTCTTGATGATAACCTCCTCCTTGGGGGTATCCTCCTCGCGCTTGCCACCATCGATTGTGATCGACTCCTTCTTGCCCATAGATATTTTTTCGCGTACGTTGTCGCGCTCCTTGCCCGTGATGGTGCGGTTAGAGCCGAACTCCTTCTCCAGCATAGCATACATGTCGGGGCTCACCTGCGAATTGGGCGAACCGTCAATCTGTATGCCCTTCTTGAGCAGGAAGTCCACGATGGTATTCAATCCCACCTTAAACTCCTTTGCCACCTGAATGAGCCTTATCTTTCTATTATTGGTCATAATGTTGTCCTCTCTTTGATAATGTTAAACTTAATACCGACTCTCTCTGTGCTTGTTCCTTGTTCGGGGCTGTGTCGGTAATCCCGAACCATCGGGATTACTCCTCGAACTCGGCCTTCAGGATCTCGATCACCTTCTCAGCCTGCTCAACCTCGAGGTCAGCACGCTGTGCGATCTCCTCAACGGGCAACTCTAGTACGCTCTTTGCGGTGTCGCAGCCGGCAGCCTTCAGTGCCTCGATGATCCATGAGTCGATCTCGTCAGCGAACTCTGTAAGAGCTACATCCTCCTCCTCGATCTCACGATATACGTCGATATCGTAGCCGGTAAGCATCTTCGAGAGGCGGATGTTCAAACCACCCTTACCAATAGCAAGTGATACCTGATCGGGCTTGAGATATACCGATGCGGTCTTGCGCTCCTCGTCGATTGTGATAGTTGAAATCTTGGCGGGATTCAGCGAACGCTGGATCATGAGCTGGGGGTTGGTAGCGTAGTTCACAACGTCGATGTTCTCGTTGCGAAGCTCCTTCACGATGGTGTAGATACGCGAACCCTTCATACCAACGCAAGCACCTACGGGGTCGATGCGGTCGTCGTAAGACTCTACGGCAACCTTGGCACGCTCGCCAGGGATGCGGGCAATGCTCTTGATGGTGATCAGACCGTCGTAAATCTCGGGAACCTCCTGCTCGAACAGACGCTCGAGGAACTGGTTGGCGGTACGAGAGAGGATAATGCGGGGCTGGTTGTTGTTGAGCTCTACGCTCTTAACGATAGCCTTGATGGTGTCGCCCTTGCGGTAGAAGTCGCCGGGGATCTGCTCCGACTTGGGAAGAATCAACTCATTCTCCTCGTCATCGAGAAGCAATACCTCGCGCTTCCACACCTGATACACCTCACCTGCGATGATCTCGCCTACCTTCTCTGAGTACTTCTCGTAGAGGTTAGCCTTCTCCAGATCCAGAAGACGTGATGCAAGGTTCTGACGCAATGAGAGCACTGCACGACGACCAAACTGGTTCATCTTGATCTGGTCGGTGTACTCGTCGCCCACCTCGTAAGATGAGTCGATAGCCTTCACCTCCGATACTGCGATCTGCGTGTTGGGATTCTCCACAGCATCATCCTCCACAACCTCACGGTTGCGCCAGATCTCCAGGTCGCCCTTCTCGGGGTTGATAATCACGTCGAAGTTCTCGTCACTCTCAAACTGCTTCTGCAGTGCGTGGCGGAATACATCCTCCAAAACGCCGATCATCGTAGACTTGTCGATGTTTTTCAGCTCTTTGAACTCGGCAAAGTTGCTGATCAGATTTAAGTTTTCCATTCTCTTTTTTGTTTTTATTTATTTCTTTGTTCGTTTTCTCAGTGGGGTGAAGGGCTATTTGAAATCCAGATACTCCTTCGTGTACTTGATCTCATCGAAACGATATGTGCGCTCGACATTAACCAGCACCTTGCGCTTCTTGCCCTCTACGGCCTGCTTCTCCTCGTATGAGATGGTGATGCCATCATCGGTCACGCCATCGAGCTTGGCAAGAATCTTAATGCCCGTAAGGAGCAGAACCTCGACCGAAGAGCCGATCAGTTTGCGATACTGGCGGATGTTCTGCAATTCGGTGCCAATGCCTGCCGATGCCACGGTGAGTGAGAAATCCTCCTCGTCGCGGTTGAACTCGGCCTCGATCTTGCGGCTGAGCTCGACGCAACGCTCGATTGTAACGTGTGTGTCGCTATCAATCAAAAGCTCCACCTCGTTCATGGGTGTGCACTTGCAACTTACAGTAAATAGGTCAGTTCCTGCCAACTCACGGTCGGCAATTGCCAATATTTTTTCGCAGTCTATCATCTTGATGTTTGATTATAAGTACGAAATAAGGGGACCTTATCGTCCCCTTACAATTCATTCACGCTGCAAAAATAGTGAAAAAAAACGATTCTACAAATTTTTGCTGTAAATATTTATAAATATAGGTGTTACTTGCCAAACGTGCGTGAAACGAAGGGCAGAGCATCGTACAGAGCCGAGTGCCAGTACTCCCAAGTGTGGGCTCCGTCACGAACACGCAGCTGGTGGGGGATACCCGCCTTGCGCATAGCCAATACCAGATCGATATTGTACTCGAACAGGAAGTCATCGTCACCGCAGTCAATGTACCATGCAACTGTCTTCAGGGCCTCCTTGGTCTTCTCGTCAGCGTTCTTTACATACTCCACGCAGCTGTATTTGTTGGCCGCTGTGAGCATGTGCCACATCTTGTTCTTCTCAGCCGTGGGGTTGGGGGCAGGGTAGTGCATCAATGCACTCATGGCGTAGCAGGCGCAGAACATATCGGCGTGACGCTGTGCGTATGATGTAGAGCCACCGCCACCCATCGACAGACCTGCGATGGCACGGTTCGCTTTGTCGCCCTTGATGCGATACTCCTTCTCCACTGTGGGGAGGAACTCCTCATAGAAGAATCGCTCGTAAGCCCAGCCATCCATATCGAAGTAGCCGTTCCATACCTCCTCGTAGATGTTACCGCCGGCGTTGGGCATAATAACAATCATATCGCACACCTCGCCCGCAGCTTTTAGCTGATCCATCACATCCTTCAGATGGCCACGACCAGCCCAATCCTCGTGCGTGCCGTTCATGCCGTGCAGAAGGTAGAGTACGGGGTATGTGCGGTCGGTATTTGCCTCGTAACCCGCAGGCAGAAATACGGTGTACTGACGCTCGGCGCCAAGGATTTTGCTATGCATGGTTTTTACCTCGGTGCGGCTCTGGTTACGCATAGCGGCGCGTATCTGCTCCTGCTGCGAAGAGTTCTGTGCTACGGCCGCCAGCGACAGACAAGCCAAAGCGATAGAGAAAAGAAAACGTTTCATATTCTTAAGTTTTAATGGTTTATCATTTAGGACAAATATACGAAATAGATGTGATATATCAGCGCCGGCAGGGCGTTTTTCCTTGCATTATGGCATAAAAAAAGCGCCCAGCTCCTTTCGGGTGGGCACTTTAGGTTATGCGTAACTCTTTACTCTGCCTTTGTCTTCTTCTGGTAGGGCTTGATGCAGCCGCGCTCCGACGAACGGACAAACTTTACGAGGTAGTCGCGCTCTACTGACTGGGGCAACTCGGCCTCGGCCTTATCGCAGGCGTTCAGATAGTTAAGATCGCTCTGGAACAGGATGCGGCATACGTCGTGGATCGACATGATCTGCTCGTGTGTAAAGCCACGGCGTGAAAGTCCGATCTTGTTGATGCCGGCATAGTGGCCATCGTTTGATGCGGTGATGTAGGGAGGAACATCCTTCGTTACACCCGACATACCCTGAATCATTGCGTGGTCGCCGATGTGTACCCACTGGTGAACGGCTGTGTGACCGCCGATAACTACCCAGTCGCCCACAACAACCTCGCCAGCGAGCGATACGCCATTTACGATGACGCAGTTGCTACCCACCTCGCAGTCGTGCGCTACGTGAGCATAGGCCATGATAAGGTTGTTCGAACCGATTACGGTTGTGCCCTTCGAAGCCGTGCCACGGCTGATGGTTACGCACTCGCGAATCTCGCAGTTGTCACCGATTACGGCTGTTGACTTCTCGCCACGGAACTTCAGATCCTGCGGTGTGCAGGCTATCGATGCGAATGAGTGAATCTTGCAGTTTTTGCCGATGCGTGCACCGTCATGAATTGCGGCTGAGGGACCAATCCAGCATCCGTCGCCAATCTCTACATCTGCAGCGATGTAGGCAAAGGGTTCAATAGTAACGTTCTCGCCGATCTTTGCATCGGGATGAACGTATGCCAAGTTGCTAATCATAAATATGGTTTATTCTGGTTTCTTGTTTCTCACAATTTGTGCCATAAGTGTTGCCTCGCATACGAGCTGTCCGCCCACGAACACCTTACCGATGATCGATGCGATGCCACGACGTACGGGCTCGATGATGTGTGCCTCGATCTGGAGTGTGTCGCCGGGAACAACCTTGCGCTTGAAGCGTACACCGTCAATGCGCAGGAAGTATGTTGAGTACTCCTCGGGGTGCTCAACGCCACTCAGTACAATGATACCGCCGGCCTGAGCCATAGCCTCTACGAGCAGAACGCCGGGCATTACGGGCTCCTCAGGGAAGTGGCCAGTAAACTGGGGCTCGTTATAGGTGATATTCTTGATTACGCCTACCGACTTATCATCCAGGTGGAATACCTTGTCCAGCATGAGGAAGGGGTAGCGGTGGGGCAGAAGCTTGCGGATGTCGTTAACGTCGAGGATGGGAGCCTTCGCGGGGTTGTACTTGAATGCGGGCTTCTCGCCATCGCGACGAATCGATGCGATGAGTTGCTTCATGAACTCGGTGTTGGCGTAGTGGCCGGGACGAGATGCCCATACACGACCCTTGATGCGCATACCCAGAAGTGCGAAGTCGCCAAGCAGATCCAAAAGCTTGTGACGTGCCAGCTCGTTGCTTGCGCGCAACTGCAGGTTGTTCAGGTAGCCGCCAGTTACGCGGATGTCGTCCTTGCCAAAGATCTTCTTCAGGTGCTCCAGCTGCTCATCCGATACGGGGTTTTCTACTACAACGATAGCGTTGTCCAGGTCGCCGCCCTTAATCAGATTCATCTTGAGCAGCGGCTCCAGCTCGTGAAGGAATACGAACGTACGGCAGGGGGCGATGTTCTCCTTGTACTCGTTGAACATGTCGAGCGTAGCGTACTGGTTGCCGACAACCTTAGAGTTGAAGTCGATGTGAACCGATACGGTGAACTCGTCATCGGGATAGATGATGATTGCCACGCCCTTGTCGGGTATGGTATATACCTGCTTCTCTGTTACCTCATAGTATTTGCGATCGGCAGCCTGCTCCACAAGGCCGGTCTGCTCGATGGCAGCTGCATACTCTCTTGCCGAGCCATCCATGATGGGGGTCTCGGGGCCTGTGATGTCGATCAGGGCGTTGTCAACACCCATGGTCCACAAAGCCGAAACGATATGCTCGATGGTGCTGACCTTGGCCTCACCTCTCTCGATTGTTGTGCCGCGCGATGTGTCGGTCACATACTCGCAGAGTGCGGGCACTGTGGGTGCACCCTCGATGTCGGTACGGCGAAATACGATACCGTGATTTTCAGCTGCGGGGTTTACCGTCATGGTAACTATAGCACCCGTATGTAATCCTTTGCCAGAGAATGTGATTGTGCTGGCAAGAGTCTGTTGTTTTTTCTGCATTTTTCAGTAAAATTAGTTGGTTAATTTAAGCAACTATTATCCGCGACTGATAATTTATGCGCGCAAATATACTAAAAATAAGCAAAAAAAACGTATTTTTGCATGAGTTTTAGAGTCAAGAGATTAATAAAATGCCAAATACTGAACCAAATAGTAGAATCAACCCATCCCAGATGTCCACGCCTCGTCCCGAGGGCCGTCCGCCACGCCGACAGCGTATGCGTCTGCCCTTCGAAAACAAGAAGCAGGATGCGGGCGAATGGGCATACGACCATCGCTTGGGGTTGAGCGTAATGGTTATCGTCTATCTTGTTCTGGGAATAGCCTTCTTCGCTTCGAAGATCGTTATCGGCTCGAAGCCTCACATGCAGGGTATATATGTCGATCTGCAGACTCTCGAAGAGCTCGAGGCCGAGAAGGAGCGCCTGGAGCGTGAGATTCAGATGCAGCAGTCGCAGCTCGACTGGTCGGCTGTGCGCAACCTGCAGTCCAACGAGTCGATGCTCAACGAGAATCTGCGCGATGACCGTGGTACCAATACCTCTGAGATAAACGAGTCGGCACGCGACATTGCTGCAGGCATGGCTGCTAACCGTGCAGCTTATGAGGCTGGCCTTGCCGAGGCGCAGTCGATCCTTACGGCTCAACGCGAGTCGTCGGATGCTGATAAGCAGACGGAGCGTCAGGATGTGAAATATACGGGTGGTGTGACCGTCCGTTTTGAGTTTAAGAATCCGGTGCGTACATCGCGCGATCTGGTAGTGCCCGCATATAAGTGTGAGGCCGGCGGTCAGGTCGTGGTGAATGTGGTGCTTAATCAGGGTGGAGAGGTTATCTCGGCTCGTGTCGCATCGGGAGGTGACGAGCGTATGCGCGAGGAGGCTTTGAAGGCTGCGCGTGCATCGACATTCAATATCGACAGTTCGGCTCCCGCACGCCATAGCGGAACCATAACCTACACATTTATACCTCAATAGCGGTGCTAAAGTTTTTATACATATTGCTCTTTACAGTGTGCCTCTCTTCGGCCGAGCATTCGCCCCGTGTGGAGAGTGCGGGCGTAAAGTCGAAGGCGCAGATGGAGGTTGCTGCGTCGGATTTTGCCACGCAGATAATCTGTTGCCGTGAGTGCAACAGCGATATGTTGCGCACCTCGCCTTCGGCTACTGCAGTATCGGTACAGAATAGCACCGTTGCGCAGCAGCATCTGCGCCATCGTGGTGCTGAGTCGAAGTCCTATGCTGCGGCCGTGCCAATGCGCCGTGCAGGTCATGTAACTCAAATCTTTGAATTTAATTGTTTCCGCTCGTCACTTCGCGTTGTCTATTATCTGCACGCGTTGTGCCGGCTTCGTATTTAGCCTATCCCAAATGTCGAAAAATGCATCTGCATCATCGCCCGCTGGCGGTGGTAAGGGTGCGGTATGTAAATTTGGGAATAACGTTGAGCGTATGGTTGCGTGAAGGATTGTGCTTTGACGTTACCGTGCGCTCTTCTTTTTTTTAAGATAATTTTTATGGCTAAATATGATATGTGTGAGGCTATGTACTCCATGATGAAGGGAGTCGTAGAGCCTCGTCGTCGGTCGATGGCAGCGCCGGCTCTGATTGTCGCGTTGGGTGTGGCGCTGTTGTTGGTTAATGGATTCTTGATTGAGAATGCGGTCGATAACTCCAATCTGAAATCGGCTTTGGTGTTGTTTGGTGTAACGCTGCTGATCGTAGGTATAGTTTATGCTATTGTGCGCCAGTCGGGTGCGCCATACCATGTGCAGGATCGATGTTTTTTGTGTAAAAAGGAGTTGAAATTCTATAAAGAGCGTCGCGAAGAGGTTGTCGATTTGGTAAAACGAGCAGATTTTACTACCTTGCAACAGTTGCCCGAAGATGGGGTGTCGGCCGTAACGGTTGTGCTCTACTCTTCGCCTCGCAGTGGTTTTTGTGCAGCGCAGGTCTTCGAGTATGAAGAGATGGAGATGCATCCTGCGAGCGACCTTGTAATTCGGGCATAATGCCTTGCCGAGTAGAAAAGATTAAGTTCTGAGTGAAAATATGTTGTTGGTATGGGCCATGTTGCTCTTCGCAGCCGTTATAGCTGGTAAGGCGGCGTATCGTTTTGGTGCGCCGGCGTTGCTGCTCTTTCTGGGTGTGGGTATGCTATTTGGTCTTAATGTGATCGATTTCCAGTCATTCGAGATTACGCAGATGATTGGTATGCTGGCGCTCTGTATCATCCTCTTCTCGGGTGGTATGGACACCAAGTTCGCCGAGATTCGCCCCATCCTTGGGCCGGGTGTAGTGCTGGCTACGGTGGGTGTGGCGCTTACGGCTCTGCTGTGTGGTGTGTTCATCCATCTGCTCTCGGGGTGGATAGGTATGACTCTCTCGCTGCCCGTATCTCTGCTGCTTGCTTCGACTATGGCCTCGACCGACTCGGCTTCGGTCTTTTCTATCCTGAGAACCAAGAAGCAGGGCTTGCGCGAGAATCTGCGTCCGCTGCTCGAGCTGGAGAGTGGTAGTAACGACCCGATGGCATATATGCTTACCATTGTGCTTGTGACGGTGGTAACCTCGGCTGGCGAGGGCGTAAGTCTTGGTGCGAGTGTGATGAAGTTTGTGATTCAGATGGCTGTGGGTAGCGCATTGGGTTATGGCATTGGTCGTCTGGCGGTCTTTACCATCAATCGCATCAATATCAAGAACAATACGTCACTCTACTCCATTCTGTTGCTGGCCTTTGTCTTTTTCTCGTTTTCGTTTACGACTTTGGTTTGGGGTAACGGCTATCTGGCCGTCTATATCACGGGTCTTGTTGTGGGCAACTATAAACTCGCCCATCGTGGCCATCTGGTCTCGTTCTTCGATGGATTTACGTGGCTGGCGCAGATCATTATGTTCCTTACGATCGGTCTTCTGGTCAATTCCAATGAGCTGCTCGATCCCGAGGTGCTGATCCTTGGCGGAGCTGTGGCGGCCTTCATGATTCTTGTGGCACGTCCGCTATCAGTGATGCTATGCCTTGCTCCCTTCCGCCGCTTTACAACCAAGGCACGATTGTATGTCTCATGGGTGGGTCTGCGTGGTGCTGTGCCTATAATCTTTGCGACGTATCCCATCGTTGCCGGTGTGGAGAATGGCGGCTTGATCTTCAATGTGGCATTCTTCTGCACGCTGCTCTCGCTCATTGTCCAGGGTACAACGGTGAGTGCCATGGCTAACTGGCTCGGACTGGCCTATGAGGAGAAGGAGCCTCTGTTCAAGGTGGGTATTCCCGATTCCATTAAGAGCAACTTCTCGGAGATTGTCGTTACGCAACTTATGCTTCGCAAGGGCGCAACGCTGCGCGATATAGATATTCCTGACAATACGCTTGTTGTGATGATCTCGCGCGATGGCGATTACTTCGTGCCGCGCGGAAACACACATCTTGTAGTGGGTGATCGTCTGCTTGTGGTCTCTGATCGTGGCGAAGAGGAGCTGCAGCGAATGTATGATGAGCTGGGAATCAAGGAGGTAATGCAACTCCGATAGCTCCGCGCAGTGTTCTTTTCAATAAAAAAGGCTGTTAACTTTTTGAGTTAGCAGCCTTTCTTTTATTTTTTCTGCGCCATGTACATTCCCGTAAGAATCAGCGCCGTGCCAAGCAGCGCCAGAGCAGTGATGCGCTCGTTGAGCACTATCCACGATGTGATGAGTGCCACAATCGGATTCAGGTAGAGGTAGTTGGTAGCCTTTATTGCACCCAGCTTCTCCAGAACCATATTCCATGACCAGTAACATATGAGCGAAGCCACGATGCCAAGGAAGAGCAGGTTGCCCATAACCACCGGATTGGCAAATGCCGTCCATGTGATACTCCACCCCTCGTAGAACATATAGGGGGCGAGTGTTATCACGCCATAGAAGAAAATCTTGCGCGTAATCATCAGCGGGTGGTAGCGACCCTCCATCTTCAGGAATGCTATGCTATAGATGACCCACATGATCGATGCGCCGAGCGTGAGCAGGTCGCCCAATGGGTTG
>JAGBYV010000024.1 GCA_017628595.1 Alistipes sp. | reverse complement strand
GGCGCTCCATCTCCTGCTCAGACATGGGCATAGGCTCCCCCTCTTCGTCTTCAGCGGCCTGCTTTTTGCTCGCTTTCTGGCCTATTGAGGCGATGATGCCGAAAATGAGTATGAATACCCAGAAAATATCCATTCTTTATGGGTTTTTAACACGTTTTACGCTATCCATGCCCTTGATACGACGCAGTCGCTCGAGGATGGCATTAAGGCTATTTGCGTCGCGCACATACAGGCTTAGTGTTCCCTCGAATATGCCGTCGTGCGACTGGATGTTTACCTGGCGCATGTTGATGCTGAAGTCGTTGGTAACTACATTGGCCAGATCCACCAGTACTCCCATGCGGTCGATACCGACAATCTCTATTGTTACCAAAGATGATTGCGTCTTAAGCTGTGACCATTGGATCGCCTCCTTGACTATGCATTCACCGTGCTGCGATGCCAGGCGGTTTAGCTCTTCGCATGTGGCTTTATGTACGATGATCTGGTGCGTTATGGGGTCCTTGTAGCCTACTACGCTGTCGCCCGGCAGGGGGTGGCAGCACTCGGCAACCACGAGCTCCTGATGTTCGGGGTGCTTTTCTGGATGCTTGTGGTGTGGTGTATTCTCCTCTGTATCGTCGTCATTATCATCATCCTTGATAAAGAGCGTCCAGAACTTAAGTATCTTGAAATTTGAGTTTGTCTTGATGACCTTTTCCAGATTGTCGAGCGAAACGATGCCGGCTCCAATCTTGGTGTACAACTCCTCTTTGTTGCGACTTTCGTAAGCCTCCATCAGCTTGCGAATCACGCGGTTATTGGGTGTTATATTAAGTTTTGCAAGACGTTCGTTTAGCGTGTCCATACCGCGCTGGTAGTTGTGTTCCTGCTCGCGCTTAAGGAAGCTCTTGATCGCTTGCTTAGCCTTGCCCGTGAGGGCATACTCCAACCATTCAGCTTTGGGCTTGGCCGACTCCGATGTGATGATCTCCACCTGGTCGCCGCTCGTCAAAGCGGTCGTGATAGGCATAATTTTATGGTTGATCTTGGCGCCTATGGCCGAGTTGCCGATCTTGGTATGCACATCGTAGGCCAGGTCGATGGCTGTAGCTCCATATGGCAGGTGGCGCGCTTCGCCTTTGGGTGTAAATATCGCTATTTCATCGGTATAGAGCGATAACTTAAAGTTGTCCAGGAACTCCACGGCATTCTCCGTGGGGCTCTCCAGGGCGGTACGAATCATCTTCAGCCACTTGTCCAGTTCATCCTCGTCGTTCGAGATGGTGGCTTTCTTGTATTTCCAGTGCGCTGCGAAGCCTCGCTCGGCGATATCCTCCATGCGCTGGGTGCGAATCTGCACCTCCACCCATATGCCGTCGGGACCCATCACGGTTGAGTGCAGGGCCTCGTAACCATTGGCTTTGGGCATGCTGATCCAGTCGCGCAAACGGTCGGGCTTGGGGGTGTATATATCTGTTATTGACGAATATACCTGCCAGCACTGTGTCTTCTCTGAGGGGAAGTCCAGTGGCTGGAATACGATGCGTATGGCGAACAGGTCGTAAATCTCGGAGAATGGGATCTGTTTGCGCACCATCTTGGTCCAGATTGAGTATGGACTCTTTACGCGGCCCGATATCTCATATTTGATACCATTGCGGTCCAGCGCCTCGATGATGGGTGCATTGAACTTGCGTATATATTCGTCGCGAGCTGCCGATGTCTCCTCGATTTGGCGCGATATCTCCTCGTACTCCTTTGGGAATCGATACTTCATGCAAAGGTTCTCTAATTCGGTCTTAATTGCATGTAGGCCAAGTCGATATGCAAGTGGAGCAAAGAGATACATCGTCTCGCCGGTAATCTTGATCTGCTTATTCTGGGGCATGGCGCCCAGTGTGCGCATATTGTGCAGTCGGTCGGCGATCTTGATAAGTATTACGCGTACATCGTCCGAGAGCGTGAGCAGTACCTTACGGAAATACTCTGCCTGACGTGAGGTGTCGGCGTTGAAAACTCCCGACATCTTTGTCAGTCCATCGACCATAGATGCAATCTTGTGACCGAAGATGTGCTCCATGTCCTCCACCGTGTAGTCGGTGTCCTCCACTACGTCGTGCAGAAGTGATGCCACGACCGACTTAACACCCAGGCCGATCTCATCCACTACGATTTGTGCTACTGCAATAGGATGCAGGAAGTAAGGCTCGCCCGAACGGCGTCTTACACCCTGATGTGCCTCTTTAGCGAGGAAGTAGGCTCGCTTGATAAAGTTCCAATCCTCCTCGTTTTTGCATATTCTCTCGCACGACTTAGCAAGTGCTTCCCATTGGGCCTGGATTAATATCTCGTCCTCTGCAGTGTAGTTCATACGCACCTAAGTTTCGATGGTTTATATAAACGACGCGGCACAAACACCTCTCGATGCTTGTGCTTAGCCGCTGTTTTAGTGGTTATTTTTGTGCTTTCATAGCCTCACGCAACTTCTCCTCAATCTCGTTGCGTAACTCCTCGTTGTTCTTCAGTAACTCCTTCACGGCGTCACGACCCTGACCAATCTTCTGCTCTCCGTATGAGAACCATGAGCCGGCCTTGCGGATGATGCCGTAATCTACACCCAGATCAACTATCTCGCCAATCTTTGAGATTCCCTCGCCGAACATGATATCGAACTCGGCGCGCTTGAAGGGAGGTGCTACCTTATTTTTAACAACCTTCACCTTGGTGCGGGTTCCGAGCTGCTCCTCGCCATCCTTGATGACCGATGCACGGCGGATGTCGATGCGAACGCTTGAGTAGAACTTCAGTGCGTTACCGCCCGTAGTGGTCTCGGGGTTGCCATATACGACGCCAATCTTGTCGCGCAGCTGGTTGATGAAGATACATACGGTCTTGGTCTTCGAGATGCTGGCCGTAAGCTTACGCAGTGCCTGAGACATCAGACGTGCCTGAAGACCCATCTTCGAGTCACCCATCTCACCCTCGATCTCGGCCTTGGGTGTAAGGGCTGCCACTGAGTCGATAACGATGATGTCGATTGCGCTTGATCGAATCAGCGAGTCGGCAATCTCCAGCGCCTGCTCGCCATTGTCGGGTTGCGAGATGAGCAGGTTGTCAACATCGACACCCAGCTTCTGCGCGTAGAATGAGTCGAAGGCGTGCTCGGCATCGATGAAGGCAGCAATACCGCCGGCCTTCTGAGCCTCAGCTATGGCGTGGATGGCCAATGTGGTCTTACCTGATGACTCGGGACCATAAATCTCGATGATACGTCCCTTGGGGTAACCTCCTACGCCGAGGGCGATGTCGAGTGTTACAGAGCCTGTCGGGATTACGGCTATGTCGCTCACAGCCTCGCTGTTCATGCGCATGATTGAGCCCTTGCCAAAATCCTTTTCAATCTTATCCATCACCGCGCTCAAGACCTTGAGCTTGTCGGCGTTTACCTGTGCTTTTTCTGCCATATTTTTACTTTTTATCTAATTCATTAATAATTTGTTGGTAGTGGTCCGCCGTCTTCACGTTGTCGAAGATGTGAGTGATGCGACACTCCTCGTCCAGCAGGAAAGTCTTGCGGGCAACACCCATATATTTGCGCCCGTACATCGATTTTTCGACCCATACACCGAAGGCTTCACAGATTGTGTGCTCGGTGTCGGCAAGGAGCGTAAAGCGCAGGTCGTGCTTTGCGCAGAAGTTTTGGTGCGATCGCTCGCTGTCGGGACTTACTCCGACGATGCGATAGCCGCGCTCGGCAAGGGCCTACTGTCCATCGCGCAGACTCTTTGCTTCGAGTGTGCAGCCTGAGGTGTTGTCCTTGGGATAGAAGTACAGCACAGTGCATCCGCCCTTCAGGTCGTCCAGCGTAAGCGTAGCTCCATCCTGTGTCCTACACTCGAACCATGGGGCCATATCCCCTACCGATAAATTTGCCATTGAATCTAAAATTTTACGGGTATAATATCCCAAAGTTAGAGATTTTTTTGTGAATTTCCGATTTTTTGGCTCGAAAAATCGTTCTGTGGCGTTGCTTTTTTTTGCGCGAAGGAGTGCCGCGAGGGGTTAATCCCACATCATCACGGTCTGTACCTGCGAGTTGAACTCCTCCTGCGAGGTGTT
>JAGBYV010000302.1 GCA_017628595.1 Alistipes sp. | reverse complement strand
CTCTTGCCACCAAAGAGCTTTTCGCCCAGCTTCTGGGCAACCTTCTCCGTTGCCTGCTGTGCCGCCTGCTTGGCCAGACTCTCCATATCGATTCCCACCTTGGGCGAAGAGAACGTGCCGCCGATGGTCATATCCACCGTGCCGAGTTTCGAGATATTGCCAGCCGATGCGGGCAGAGTGATCTTACCGCGATAGTCGATAGTCTGGTCAAGGCCCGTTGTACCCGACAGATTCATCGTATAGTCGCCCAGTCTGAGGTCGAAAGGCTTGGTTGCCAGACGGCCCTCGGTGATGGTGAAGTCGATGGTAAGATCCTTCACGCGGGTATCCGCCAGCGAAGGCTTCTTCACGATCTCGGCCACCTGCTTTAGGAACTGAACATCGCCAAGGCTCAGATCTCGTGTGCGGAGGCTACCCTCGCCATTGAGCGTCTGCAGGACGGGGCTCATCTGCTCGTCAAGCTGCGTATCGACCTTCACACTACCCGAGAATGTACCCGTGAGCGAAGAGAAGATAGGCGCAAGGCTCTGCACCATATCCAGGTCGCGGTAGGCCTCGGCAAAGAGTATATTGTTCAAGGCAAAGCCAGCATTCAGACGTGCAGCCTCACCCACGGGAGTTGCATAGGCACCATTGGCCACCACATCGCCACCCATCGTCTTGAGCGAGAGGTTCTGCATATCGACCTTGCTGTCGCGAACAACCAGCACACCGTTGATATCTCGGAACGAGAGCTTATCCATCAGCACCTGAGCCATATCGACCTGCGCACGGAAGTCGATATTATCGGGCACACGCAGCGCCACATCGGTAGCACTCGGCTCTGCGGCCTCAGCCACTGCCTCTGCCTCGGCGGGCTCCTCCTTTGAAGGCTCCTCCTCGGCAGTGGTCATAAAGTCGTTGAGATTGATGTGCTGACTGCTTACGTTGAGCACACCCTTGAGCGTAGTACCCTTAAGCAGATAACCCATATAGTTCTCAAAGCGGCTATCGAAGGTAATATCGTTATCGCCCACCTTAACCGTGGTCTTGCTCAATTCCAGATAGCGGGGCGTAAAGCCGAAGGTCGAGCGCTCGATCATAACATCGGGCATCGACTCCATCTCGAGCTGCATACCGCTCAGCACAATCTCACCCTCGGCAACCACACGGTCATACTGCTCACTCTCAATGTATGAGAGGCGACCAGCCACCGACATATCGGCATCGACAACGCCACTCAGGTTCATATCCTCCAGCGGATATACATCCTTGATCTTGCCTAGATCCAACTTACCCTTTGCCGTTACCGCAAATTCGGGATCGCTGATAGGGGTATTCACATTGGCATTGAGCGAGAAGGGATTACCCGCAAGGGTAAAGTTAAACGGCGCCACGGTAATCGTCGTGAGGTCCAACGCTCCACCGGGATTCTGCACCTTGGCAGCGATGTTGATACCATCCACACCTGCGGGCAGCGAGGGATAGCGGAACATAGCGTTGCTGACATCCAGCGCCACATCCAGCGCAGGCACATTGTCACCCTCCATACGTCCCTTGGCCGTAGCTCTGAGCTTAGCCACGCCATCGGTACGCAGGTCGGCAAAATCCTTGGCATAGATAGCGGGAATGAGCGAAAGAATCTCCTTGAAGCCTATGTCGTTGGTATTCAGTTTAAGATCCATATCCATAGCCTCGCCATCGAGCTGCACCCAACCATCAATGGCAGCACGGATTGCATTAAGACCTATCTCGTTGTCCGACAGCGTGAAGCGCATATTCTTCAGATCAGCCTCCACATCCACGTCGGCCATCACCTCGGCACGGCTCAGCATCGGAACGCCACCCGTACGGAAGGTAACCGACGGAGTCTCAGCCTTGAGCTTGATGGTAGTCTCATCGCTACCAAGATCGCCCGAGCACGCAGCCTCGAGCTCCTCCACCGAGGCATACATTCCGCCCTGACGGTCATCATACTCGGCCGAAAGGTTATCTACCGTAAGTCGCTTTAGCTTAACGCTGAACGATGCCGCCTGGCCATCATCCTCCTGCTCGACCTCGTCCGAGGGCTTCATCACATCCCAGTTCACACGACCATCCTCGAGCACAATGGCACGCAGACGTGTGTCGGCGATGAGCACCTTCGAGATCTCAAACTCGCCACTCATCAGCGCACTCAGATTCACCGCTGCCGGCACCTCACCGGCATATACAAGCGTATCGTTCTCAAAAACATCCACGCCCTTGAGCCAGAAATCCTCCAGCGTTACGGATGCGTGCGGGAAGTTACGCAGCAGGCTGACGTCCAGACTACCGAAGTCAAACTGAGCATTCAGCAGTTTGTTTCCCTCGCTCTTGACTATACCCTCGATCTTGCCCTTGAAGGCAAAGGGCAGCACCAGCAAAAGCACAAAGAGGGCGGCCACCACGGCACCCGTTATTTTCAATATCTTTTTCATAATGATTTGCTATTATCTGTTCTTAAACAATAGAGTATCCACCGACAGGCGACCAGCACCGGTCATTGTGAGATAGATGTAGATAGCAAGGAACAACGCCGGCAACGACACCGTAGCCAGACCATCGTGCCAGTGATAAGCGGTAGCGACAGCCATATTAAAGGCCAGTATTGCCGCCGAAGCGCGTGACATAAAACCTGCCATCAACATCACCGAGCATCCCAACTGTGCAAAGATGGTGAGCCACAGCGATGGAATCATACCAATACCAATGGGGTCTTCGAAAAAGTTGATGCAATACTCATCATACTTCACGATCTTACCCCAACCATAGGGCAACATCAATCCTCCCGCAAACAGGCGAAAAAGCAACAACACAACATCGTTTCCGCAATTCGAAAGCGGAGTGTTGGCAAAGAAGTGTTTTACAAACTGTTTCATCCTCACATTGATTTTTTTGATTATTACTGTTTTATTGCGTTTTACTTACTCCTCTTCACTACGCCCTTCTTCGAGCGGCCATCGACATAGATATAGAGCGGCTCATCGAACTCCACAACTCGCAGATAGTCGCCCTCAAACCACGCCGGCATCTGATCGAGCTGCTCCACATCGAGCGATCCGTCGCCGTGCGTAGGATCCAGAGAGAGATAACCCACGCCGAGCGAGGTCACATTCTGGAAGAAGTGTGTACCCTGGCTCGCCTCCACATTGAAGTTGGGCAATGCCGCCTCCACAATCACCCTCGCCTGCGAGATGTGCGCCCACTTAACGGGCACACCCAGATTGGGATCGGACGAGCCCCAGCGACCCGTACCGATGAGGACATACTCCTGACCCTGGTCGCGCATACGATTATTGATCTGCATCAGCTCGTCGGCAATCTGCTGCGTGTAGAGCGTGGAGAACTTATCGAATCGCATATAGACGATGCGGCGAATATCGCGCATCAGTCCAATGCCCAGTGCATTTTCTGAATAGACCACCGCACCCGAGGTATCGACCTTCGACCAGTCCAGCTTGGTGCTCTCCTCGTTGCGGATGATGGGACGCACCTGCAACAGGTTGAAGACCTGCATCTCGCCAGCCGGCACATCCATATTCACTGCAAACTCGATCTCCACCGGGCAGCGCATCTCCTCCTCGCCCATACGCAGCATATCGCGGATGATGTCCGAGAGGGGGAACGAGCCATATTTCAAGATGCGGTTGAACGTGATGACGCGGAAGTAACGCGACAACGTGGGACTCTCGCTGATGCGGCTATTCTGGTAGTCGTAGTATGAGCAGGCATACTTGGCATTGCGGTAGTCGTTCATGCGCGACACGGGTATGCGCTCGATATTCACCGCATCGTCGGTCGATGAGCGGAAATGATCGGGGTTAAGGCTCAGTGCCATCACCTCGGTCTGCGCATCCTGAATGGTGAGCTCGAGCGTAGATGTCTGCAACGCCTTGTCGGGATAGGCGGGCGAGAAGCGCAGGCTCTTGCCACCATCCACCACGGCCTTACCCAAGCCCATCACAATGTTGCACACACCATCCTCGGCCTTCTCATACCCTATCGGGTAGAGATTCTGCGAGCGTGCCACACCAGAGAGCGTGGGGAAGAAGTATCCGTTCTGCTCCGTGCCGCACACCTCCTGAATCAATACGGCCATCTTCTCCTCCGAGAGAAGGTTCTGCGACGACTGAATGTAGGCCTTCGACGAGGCGAAATATACCGATGCATAGACGCTCTTGATGGCACGCACCAGCATACGCAGCATCTGGTCGTCGTTCTCGCACCGGGGAATCATATATGTCGAGTAGATACCCGCAAAGG
>JAGBYV010000301.1 GCA_017628595.1 Alistipes sp. | reverse complement strand
GGGATAGTGCAGGTCGATGCTCCACGTTGTGGTAAATGAGGCGTCGGGATAGGCTATCTCCTGAATAAGATCATTTTCGTTAAGCACGTGGTCGCCCAGCAATCGGCGCGATTCGCGCTTGCCGGCGATGTATGCCACCCAGCCAAGTGAACGGTTGCTATATGCCTCATTCTCCTTAAGACGATTCTTCAGAAAACTCCAGTTCGAATACACCACCATCAGACCGTAGTCGCGTATGCGCTCGAACTCCTCGCACTGGTCGTAGTTCATGCCAGTCTCCCAGGTCCACTCGCCCATCGTTACACGCTGGCAGCTCTCCTCGTTGAAGTCAAGACCATACTCAAACAGGGGGAACTCGCTCTCTCTGTCATCCTCTACCGAATACCACTGCACCGACGAACCCATTGTCATCTTGTCGGCCACCTCGGGTGCCGAAGGCTCCTGGTACTCGTCGCGGCTCTCGCGACCCATGGCGTAGTCGGCACCAGCCAGGTAGCCCACCGTGCCATCGCCCGTGCAGTCGGAGAAGATGGGCGCACGGAAGATTACCTCCTCGCCTGTCTCTATGTGCTGGGCACGCACGGCCTCCATGTGTCCATTGCGGCTCTCTACGGCATATACTCTGTATGAGGGGAAGAGCGTCAGGTTCTCTTCGGCCTCAAGGAAGCGTTGCTTCTTCTCGTCCTCGTAATTCTCGGCAGGCTGCGCATTGCCACCACGCAGAGGGCCAAACTCCTTGATCATATTGCCGAGATTGACGTAGGGCTCCATCTCAATGTGGCCACCCAGGTGTACTCGGGTCTCCGAGCTGTTGGTGCCACCCCACAACGGGCGGTCATTGATAAGTGCTACCTTAACGCCCAGACGTGCCGCTGCTACTGCAGCACACATGCCTGCAATGCCACCGCCTACGACCACGAAGTCAAACTCCTCGACCTTCGCCTTGCGGGGATTGTGCTTTAGACGGAAATCGGCGAGTGCCGCCATCTCAGCAGGAGGTGTGGCCTGCTTATTAAGGGTGAGATATATGGCGTCGCAGCGACCCTCGAATCCGGTGAGATCGTGCAGGCGAAGTGTCTGATCGCCTCTGTTTTTTATATTCACCGATCCGGCATACTGCCACTCCCAGGCATTGCCCTCTACGCCCAGCTCGTTGGGCAGCAACTCATCTCCTACACCGATGCGGAAGCCTCCGGCACCACGACCTTCAGCCCACGGCGATGTCCAGTTATAGGTGCGGGCATAGATGTGCCACTCGCCCGCGCTGGGGATGTTGATTGTCGTTGTTGCGTCCTCAACGGCCTTACCCATGCCGTGAGCGATCAGATACGGCGAACCCATTTCAAAGGTGAACTGCTGATCCACCGACCAGCCACCCTTATTTGAGAAACTCTCAGCCTCGACAAATAAATCGTTGTGCGTAGTGCAGGCTGTAAGAGTTAGAAGCAGTGATAGAAATGTTAGAATGTTTTTCATAGTGATGTGTTATGTTTATATTGCAAAGTTATAAAAATATACGGTAGATGGAGTTTGCGGTGCGAAAAATCGTGTTTTTGAAGATGTGATTGGTCGCTCGATGGTGTGTTTTGTTTGGAGTATGGGGTTTTTTGCTAAAAAAATATTGGTTGATTGTAAGATTTTTGTCTGAAAAATATTATTTTTGTAAGTGATAGAATAGTTTATTCTTAAAAAATATTATAAAATCATAATTATATGGCAAAGATTAAAGGACGTGTGGTGGTGGACACGGAGCGTTGCAAGGGTTGTGGCGTTTGTGTCGCTGCGTGCCCGTGTAATGTTTTGACACTCTCAGTGAATGTCAACGGCAAGGGCTACCCCTATGCCGAGATGGCTAATGTGGATGCCTGCACCGGATGCGCTTCGTGCGGAATAATCTGCCCCGATAGTTGTATTGTTGTATATCGTCAAAAAATGGAGTAGATTATGGCAGAGAAAGATGTAAGATTGATGAAAGGTAACGAGGTTATCGCCTATGCCGCTGTGCATTGCGGTTGTGACGGTTACTTCGGCTACCCTATCACCCCGCAGTCGGAGGTGATGGAGACCCTGATGGAGTTGCGTCCATGGGAGAGTACCGGTATGGTCGTATTGCAGGCCGAGTCGGAGATTGCCTCTATCAATATGGTTTACGGCGGTGCTGCTACAGGTAAGAAGATTATGACCTCGTCGTCGAGCCCTGGTGTGAGCCTTATGAGCGAGGGTTTGAGCTATATCGCAGCGTGCGAGTTGCCCTGCCTTGTTGTTAACTGCCAGCGTGGAGGCCCCGGTCTGGGTACTATTCAGCCTTCGCAGGGCGATTATTTGCAGGCATGTAAGGGCGGCGGCCACGGCGACTACCATCTCATCGTGCTGGCTCCTTCATCAGTGCAGGAGATGTACGACTTCGTAGGTTTGTCATTCGATTTGGCGTTCAAGCACCGTAACCCCGTTATGCTTTTGGCTGATGGTGCTATCGGTCAGATGATGGAGAAGGTTGTCTTCTCGGAGCAGCAGCCTCGTCTTACCGACGAGCAGGTTGCCGAGCAGCAGAAGGCCTGGGCAGCGACTGGCAAGGGACAGCGCGCCAATAGCAATGTAGTAACCTCTCTGTACCTGAATCCTGAGCAGCTGGAGATGCTCAATAACCGTTTGCAGGAGAAGTATAGCCGTATCAAGGCCGAGGAGACCCGCTACGAGGAGTTTATGTGCGACGATGCTGAGTATGTACTCGTTGCTTTCGGTTCGTCGGCTCGTATCTGCTCGGCAGTTGTGGAGCAGGCTCGTGAGGAGGGCATTAAGTTAGGCTTGCTGCGTCCTATCACCTTGTGGCCATTCCCCGCAAAGCCTCTGCAGGATATGGCTGAGCGTGGCGTCAAGGGATTCATGTCGGTAGAGATGAATGCTGGCCAGATGGTCGAGGATGTGCGCATGGCAGTTGAAGGCAAGGCTGCCGTTGAGCATTATGGCCGTACGGGTGGTGTGATATTTACTCCCGATGAGGTTTTGGAGGCACTTAAAAATAACCTAATAAAGTAAAGATTATGGCAGAAGTAGAGATAAGAGAGGAGAATAAGGTACATGCACGTCCGCGACTCATTACCGACACGGTTATGCACTACTGTCCGGGTTGTAGTCATGGTACGGTACATAATCTCATCGCAGAGGTTATTGATGAGATGGGCCTGGAGGATAAGACCGTCGGTATTTCGCCCGTAGGTTGTGCTGTATTCGCATATAACTATATTGATGTGGATTGGGTAGAGGCGGCTCACGGTCGCGCTTGCGCTGTGGCTACCGCCGTAAAGCGTCTGCATCCCAAGAATATGGTCTTCACATATCAGGGCGATGGCGATTTGACCGCTATCGGTGCTGGCGAAACCATCCACGCCGCTGCGCGTGGCGAGAATATCGTTACGATATTTATCAACAACTCGATCTATGGTATGACCGGAGGTCAGATGTCACCCACTACCCTTCTGGGTATGCGTACAGCCACAACGCCCGCAGGTCGTGATGCATCGCTTAATGGCTTCCCCTATAAGATTATGGATATGCTCGCACACCTCGACGGTGCTACCTACCTCACGCGTCAGAGTGTACATACTCCGGCAGCGGTGCGTAAGTGCAAGAAGGCTATCCGCAAGGCTTTTGAGAATGCCATGGCTGGCAATGGCTACTCGATGGTGGAGATTGTCGCATCGTGCAACAGCGGATGGAAACTCTCACCCGTAGAGGCCAATAAGTGGATGGAAGAGAATATTATGCCCAACTATGAGATGGGCGATGTGAAGTGTTCAACCCTGCCTAAATAGATAGCGATATGAAAGAGACAATGATTATAGCAGGCTTCGGCGGTCAGGGTGTACTGTCGATGGGTAAGATTTTGGCTTACTCGGCAATTATGCAGGATTTCGAGGTTACGTGGATGCCCTCGTATGGTCCTGAGATGCGTGGCGGTACGGCTAACGTAACGGTGATAGTGTCGGATAAGAAGATCTCATCGCCTATTGCCAATCTGTACGATACGGTTATTGTGCTTAACCAGCAGTCGATGGATAAGTTTGAGAGCAAGGTGCGCCCTGGTGGTGTGCTGATTTACGATACCAACGGTATTATAAATCCTCCTACACGTACCGATATTGAGATTTACACTATCGATGCAGCTGAGGAGTGCGCTCGTATGGGTCAGGCCAAGATGTTCAACACGATGATTCTGGGTGGATACCTGAAGGTTAAGCCTATCGTCAAGCTGGAGAACGTTATGGCTGGTTTGAAGAAGTCGCTTCCCGAGCGTGCGTGGCGATTCCTGCCGCAGAATGAGGCAGCCATCCTGCACGGCGCGGAGATTATCAAGCGCAGACAAGTTACCACTACCGTATTCCCGCCCCCAATGTGGCTTGGCTTGGTGGAATAAATAGAATTTGCCCGACCTACGCGGTTGGGCAATTTTTTTTAGAGCAGAGTGCATCAGTAGCGGTAGATTTTTGTATCTTTACATCGTAATTAGAAATGAAATATGAAATCAGAATCTCATAGGGAGATTCACAAATGGATGAAATTATGGAGAAAAGAATGACAGTAGCCCTTGTGGCACACGACGCTATGAAGCGTGATTTGGCCGAGTGGGTAGCATGGAACTGGGAGAAGTTGCTCTCGCATCGTTTGGTATGTACCGGTACTACGGGACGTATCGTGGCCGAGACTTTGATGTCGCGTCGCAGTAAGGATGCGGCTAATTCGCGTTTTGATATTACGATGCTCAAATCGGGTCCTCTTGGTGGTGATCAGCAGCTGGGTTCGATGATTGCCAATGGCGAGATCGATATGCTGGTATTTTTCTGGGATCCAATGTCGGCCCAGCCACACGATGTGGATGTGAAGGCGTTGTTGCGTTTGGCTTCGCTCTACAATGTGCCTACGGCAATTAACCGTTCGTCGGCCGATTATATGATCTCATCACCGCTTATGGCTCACGATGACTATAAGCCTGAGATAAAGGATTATACATCCTATATTGAGCGTACGCTCAAGTAAACAAAAACAGACAACCTATGAATCAAAATCCTATTGTGGCTAAGGCTTTGGCTGCCGCAACCGATACGGCTGCTCTCGAGATTGGTGTTGATATCCTTGATCGTGTGCCCGCGATGTTTTGCGAGCAGTTTCCGGGTGCCCGTGCGCTTATTGTGGCCGATGAGAATACCTGGCGTGCAGCCGGTGAGGCGGTCTATAACTACCTGCAACAGGCGGGTGTGGAGTGCGACGAGCCATATATCTTCACCGATAAGGATCTGCACGCAGAGTGGCATTTCATTGAGATGCTCAATGCAAAACTCTCCTCTACTACGGCCATAGCTGTTGCTGTGGGTTCGGGAACGATTAATGACCTGTGTAAACTCTCATCTCACCACTGCTCACGCCCCTATATGTGTGTGGCTACGGCAGCTTCGGTTGATGGTTACTCGTCATTTGGTGCCTCGATCACATACAAGAGCATGAAGCAGACCTTCACCTGCCCTGCCCCACGCGCTATTCTTGCCGATGTGGGTGTTATGGCCAAGGCTCCGCGTGAGATGACCGCCGCAGGTTATGCCGACCTTGCTGCGAAGATTCCAGCCGGTGCTGAGTGGATTATTGCCGATTTCGTAGGTTCGGAGCCTATCCATAGTGATGCATGGCATATCTCGCAGGATAACCTGAAGGCGTCGCTCGCTGATCCCGAGGGTGTTGCAGCGTTGAAGCCTGAGGCTATTGCTCCCTTTGTTGAGGGGTTGATGCTCAGTGGCTTTGCTATGCAGGCGGCTCGCTCGTCACGTCCGGCGTCGTGCACCGATCATCTTTTCAGCCATCTGTGGAATATGCGCGACCATAAGCACAATGGCGTAACACCGTCGCACGGCTTTCAGGTGAGTGTGGGCACGCTTATGATGTGTGCTATGTTCGATGAGATGTATAAGACCGATTTCACGCAGCTCGATGTGGATGCCTGCGTTAAGGTATGGCCCTCGGCGGATGAGATACGTGCCAATGCTGAGCGTCTGTTCGCTGGCGAAGCTTATGCCGATATGGGAATTACGGAGATGATGGCAAAGTATGACGATCAGGATGAGGTGCGTCGCCAGTTGCAGCTCGTTAAGGATAATTGGTTTGATTTGAAGACTCGCCTGCAGGAGCAGTGTTATACATTCGAGCAGATGCATCGTATGCTTTCGATCGTAGGTGCACCTACCAAGCCCGAGGATGTGGGTATCACGAAAGCGCAAATGCGTGCCGATGTCCCCTACGTTCGCCATATACGTCGCCGTTACAATATGATGGATCTTGGATTGCGTGCCCGCACGCTCGAAAAGTGGGTCGAGGGAGTTTTTGGTGAAGGTGGTATTTGGCAGATTTAGTGCGTGTTATATATTCAGACACCTCACTTGTCAAAGTGAGGTGTTTTTTTATTATGTCATTTTATATTTCTGCATTTTATGACCTTGTTAATACAGATTTATTGCCACTTTTTGCCGCCAAAAAAGTGGCGCAAAAACCGCGCGGTGACAATTTTCGGGGTCATACGAGAAAATTTCCTAAAACGGATGCATTCGCACTTTTACTTCGTGAAAAGGTCTCCGTTTTTTAACGCAAATTTTC
>JAGBYV010000300.1 GCA_017628595.1 Alistipes sp. | reverse complement strand
TTGCGAGCCACCACCTGACGCAACTCCAGCTCCGAACACTCGCTCACGGCAACTGCCACCGACTCGGCCACATTGCCACTGCCTACGACGATGACGCTTTGTATCTGTCTATTCATTGATAAGATTAATTACAAGTTCGTTACTATCGGCCTCGCGGAGTTTACGCTTCAGCGCCTCGATACACTCCTCGGCACGGCGTGCCTCAGCCGCATGGCATAGCTGCTCGGTGGGGCCATCGGCATAGTTATCGACCGCCTCCAGCACATCGCTAACGCGCAACGCAGTGATATCGCGCGCAGGAGCGTAGGCCACATCGTACTCCTCCTCCTCGCAGCGCACCTCATTGAGCACCCCAGCCGACACGAGTGTAGAGATGAGCTTGCTCACAGTGCGTGTGGGCAGAGCCAGCTGCTCACGGATGGCCACCATCGGCACAGCACCCTCGCCACGACGGAACGCACGGGCAACATAGGCCACTATGGCGAGCATCAGCTTGCGGCTTACATCCTGACTAAGCGAAGGCAGCGTGCGCTCCTCGTCGAAGCGCTTCTCATTCTGTATGGCAAAGGAGAACTCGCAGCCTATGAGCAGTATGCTCCACGAGTTCTGCATCCAGAGCATAAACAGAGGCAGGGCGGCAAAGCTACCGTAGATGGCATTATAGGAGGTCATCCACTTGATCAGATAGACATACAGTGCCTGGAACAGGAAGAAGCACGTACCAGCCATCACTCCAGCCAGCAGAGCCGAGTACAGACGCACCTTGCAGTTGGGGATGACAAGGTAGATAAGGGCAAACATAACCCACACAAACACCAGCGAGAGAGCCTTCGTGCCCATCTGCATCCACACCGAGCCCTCCACGCCGAGCAGCTCGCGGGCATAGCCGCCGACCGATGTGGCTACGATCCACAACAGCGGAGCGATGATCACAACGGTGATGTAGTCGCTATACTTGCGCACAAGGTTGCGCGTTGACTTTACCTCCCAGATCTTGTTGAAGTTGGCCTCGATGCTCTCGAACATACGAATAACGGCCCAGAACAGCGTCACAAGGCTGACCGTAGCCATCACACCACCGCGGGTGCGGGCCAGCGCCTTATTGGCGAAATCGACCACATAATCGACCACCTCGGGCATCTGCGGCAGCAGCGAGTAGAGGTTATCGACAAGGCTCTCGGCCAGACCGAAGCTCTTCACCACGGCAAAGACCAATGCCAGCACAGGCACCAGCGAGATGAGCGTATAGAACGTGAGCGCGGCACTCATATCCATTGTGCCGTGCGCCATCAGTCCCTCGAGCGTGTAGATCACAAGCTTGAGCGGGCGCACCGTCCATCCCAGGCCCGGAATTCGTGAGATGGGCGAGAGCAGGTCGTAGAGTATTTTCAGCGGTTTGTGCTTAGTATTAATTATTTACGCGGTAGGCGCGTTGTACGCCACGAATACGCATAATGGAGTGAATCAAAAGATCGACAATCGATGTGGAGGGCACCTCGACACTGATAGTGCCACGCATCGTGCCGTCGCCACGGGCGGCAAGGCTCAGC
>JAGBYV010000023.1 GCA_017628595.1 Alistipes sp. | reverse complement strand
CGACCGCGTAAGCTCGGCATGGTGTGCGCTGGACTGGCAGACGGGCAAGACTCTCTATGCCGATGCGTGGGCAAACAAGAGCGCAGGCGTAGTAATCGCAGCCGATGGTATGCTCTACTGCTACAGCGAGCGTACGGGAGCCGTTGCTTTGGTTAAACCTTCGCGCGAAAAGTTTGATGTCATCTCGCAGTTCCGCATAACAAAGGGCTCGGGTCCACATTGGGCACATCCCGTAATCAAGAATGGCGTGATGTATCTGCGTCACGGCGAGGCACTGATGGCTTATAAGATTAAATAAAAACAGATATTAGATGAAAAGAAAACATTTATGCAGAGTAGCAATTCTTGCCATTGTATGTTTTATGACGGCAAGTGTATCTGCCCAGACTACACCCTATGGTTGGCGTGGTCCTGAGCGCAATGGTATCTACCCCGAAACAGGACTTTTGAAGCAGTGGCCTGCGGCTGGCCCCGAGAAGTTGTGGGAGACACTGGATGCTGGCAAGGGTTATTCGAGCCCTGTCATTGTTGGAGATAAGTTGTATATCACGGGTATGAATGAGGACCAAACACAGGAGACTTTCTCGGCATATACTCTCGACGGCAAACAGATATATAGTGTAGCCTATGGCAAGCCGTGGGATCAGACCTATCCTGAGACCCGCACAACACCTGCTATCGACAATGGTAAGGCCTATGTCATAAGTGGTTCTGGCGAAATAGTATGTTTGTCGATAGCTGATGGCAAGCAGCTATGGCGCAAAGATGGAGGCAAGGTTTATTCTCGTAAGACTGGCAACTGGGGTACATCGGAGTGCCCTCTTGTATTCGATAACAAGGTGATTTTTACTCCTGCGGGCGATGTAACGACAATGGTTGCGCTGGACAAGAACACAGGCGAAGAGATTTGGCGCACAAAGGCGTGGGGCGATACGGGAGCCTATGTCTCTCCTATGCTTATCACATATAAGGGCAAGCGCCAGATTATAGGCTCTACAGCAGTGCATATCTTTGGTGTGAATCCCGACACTGGCGATGTAGAGTGGGAGTTTGCTGATTGGGGTACCGCTCGCAACGCTACGGGCTGGGCAAGCATCGCACCCAATACTCCTCTATTCAAGGATGGCAAGATCTTCTTCGGCCACGGCTATGACATCAACTCATATATGTTGCAGCTCGCCGACGATTTGAAGAGCGTAAAGTTATTGTGGAAGAACGAGATTCTCGACACGCATCACGGCGGTTATGTTGAGCTTAATGGAGTAATCTATGGTTCTAACTGGCTTAACAATGGTCAGGGTACTTGGGTCGGCGTAGATTGGAATACGGGCGAAAGCCTCCTTGACCACAACTGGGAGAATAAGGGCAAGGGCTCAATTATCGCTGCCGATGGTATGCTCTACTGCTACAACGAGCGCACGGGTGCAGTGGCATTGGTTAAGCCTGCACGCGACAAGTTTGAGGTGGTGTCGCAGTTCCGCATAACCAAGGGCTCGGGTCCCCACTGGGCACACCCCGTAATTGTCAATGGCGTGATGTATATACGCCACGGCGAGGCACTGATGGCATACAAGGTTAAATAATCCTTGTGGGATAAATAAAAGAGGCTACTCCTTTCACGGGAATAGCCTCTTTTTTATTTTGTAGAGTCTGCCTACAACTCAAATCCACACTCGCGGTACATCTGCTTGCACGCCTCGATCGTAAGACCGTGTGAACCTGTTGTCTCGCTCTTCGTGTCACGAGGATTAGAGCCTGTCTCGGCATAGATGGCATTAGCACCCGATGTGATGCCCAACTTATTGGGCTCGTGAACGCCGATGCTTGTGATTTCGGGACTATGGATAGCAGCCATCGTTACCACACCGGTAATCTGGGCCAGACGCAACTCCGAGATAACACCCAGGTGTGCCAGCGAAGAGTGAGGCACAAAGACGCGTCGCATAGCTCCGTGCTGGAAACACTCATACTCGACACCCTTCAGGATCTGCTCGGCCATCTGTGCAGGGGTGTGCTCAGGTCCGATGGGCTCGCAGCAGTAATAGAGGTCGAGACCCGATTTCTTAATATTCTCGATGGTGGCAAAGCGCTGCTCCTTAGTAAAAATTGTATCGGTACCCTCGCCCAAACGCCATACGTGATATGATCCGTCGGCACCAGCAGCCTTCAACTCCTCGGCCTGCGAGAGCGAGAAATCGCCCATATTAATCATAATCTGCGTCGATGCTGGAATACGCTCACGCACCTTGCTGATGACGCTGAGCGTACGCTCAAACGAGGTGTTGTGCAACACCATAAGTGCAAGGGCATTCAGTTCGCCCGATGAGCAAAAGTCGTCGGCTTTCTGCAAGAGCTCCTCATCGCTTAATGAATGGGGCGTGAAGGTAGTAAACTCGTCAGAGAATGAGCAGAAACGGCAACGACCGCCACAGGGAGCCACCTCGACTCCTATCTGTCCGAAGATGAGTCCCTTGTTGCCGAATTTCTCGCGCGACAGGCGATCAGCTACACCTCGTGTGATAGAGGCCTCGAGCGAGGTCTCGGGGAACGAGAGCAGGAATTCGCACTCCTGCTGAGTGTAGAGATGGCCCTCTTCGATACGATTGATAAGATGTAAAAAATCTGTATTTACTCTCATATTTTTGTCTTGAAATAATTCAAAGTTTAAGTTACATGGCAAAATTAATAAATCTACGCAAACCACAATATGTTTATGCACAAAAACGAAAAAATAGCCCCAGAATGTGAAAAACGGTGTTTGTGTGGGGACTCGAACGGCGCAGCCGAAACGAGGAT
>JAGBYV010000299.1 GCA_017628595.1 Alistipes sp. | reverse complement strand
TACCCTCGCTATTTGCGAAGAGCATACCTGCCGAGAAGGTTTCAAGCTGCTGCACCGACTGCGCCTCCATCAGACCATCCTTATAGAGCTGGCTCACAATAGGACCGGCACCGTGATAACGCAGACCACCGGCGTGAATATTCGAGGGCTGGAATGTATGGCCCAAAGTAAACATAGGCATCATGGGAGTCATACCGGCCGTATCACCATAATCATACTGGAACTCTCCGCGAGTAAGCTTTGGGCAAGATGCGGGCTCTACTGCCACAACGCGAGTCTTCTTTCCCTCAGTGAGGTTGCGGCGAATGAACGGGAAACCGATACCTGCGAAGTTAGAACCGCCACCAAAACAACCGATAACCACATCGGGCTCATCGCCAGCCATCTCCATCTGCTTAATACACTCCTCACCAATAATGGTCTGGTGCATAAGCACATGATTCATCACACTACCCAAGCAGTAGCGTGTTGTATCGCCATGCTCCAATGCGCTCTCCACAGCCTCAGAAATAGCCATACCGAGATTACCCGCACAATCAGGATCCTTAGCCAGCACCTCACGACCGAACTTAGTGGTATTGCTCGGCGAGGGGATAACATTTGCGCCCCAGGCATTCATCAACAAACGACGGTAAGGCTTCTGCTCGCAGCTCACCTTCACCATATACACGCGTAAGTCTATATTGAAATATTGACAGGCAAGCGACATGGCACTACCCCACTGGCCACCTCCGGTCTCTGTCGCCAGATACTTAATACCCTGCTTGGCATTGTAATATGCCTGCGGAATCGCGGTATTGGGCTTGTGCGAACCTGCGGGTGATGTACCCTCATTCTTAAAATATATCTTTGCCGGCGTATCAAGTGCACGCTCCAGATTATAGGCACGCACAACGGGTGTAGGTCGCCAAATCTTATAAAGATTCTGCACCTCCTCAGGGATCTCAATATAGCGCTCGGTCGATAACTCCTGACGCACCAACTCCTCACCCAGGATACGACTCAGACTCTCAAACGTAACGGGCTGCTTGGTCTGCGGATCAAGACATGGCATAGGCTTGTTGGGCATATCGGCCACAATGTTATACCATGCTTTAGGCATTTCGCTCTCTGGCAAAATAAACTTCTTTGTCTTCATAGCCTCTTATATTTTTTTTTATTTTTACATTTCATTGTTCGCTATCGCTAAAGCAACATAAAAAACCATCGTTCGACCGCGAACAATGGTTTTCTTTATTTTTATATCACTTATGCTATATACATACTCATCTAACGCCATTGTTCTTATCTAACCAACAAGCGCCACCACCATGAGTTATGTACTGTATTCATCATGCGAAAAGGTTTATAACGCAAATATAAGCATAAAATCGTAACATTGTTCCACATAGATGCATTTTTTTGCATCTTTTATGAAAAACTACGCTCTATTTTCTGCCACCCAATTTGTCAACTCAACAAAATCGGCCACCGACAACTGCTCGGCACGCTGCGTGAAGAAACGATGCTCCGCACCACCAAAATCGCCAAACACAGAACGCAACGAGTTACGAATCATCTTACGGCGCTGACCAAACGAGGCCTTCACCACCTTCACAAACAGAGCCTCATCGCATCCGAGCTTGGTTGTAGAGTTACGCTTCAGACGGATCACAGCCGACTTAACCTTAGGAGGTGGATTAAAGACCTTCTCGCCCACGGTAAAGAGATACTCTATATCATACCACGCCTGCAGCAAAACACTCAGAATACCATACTCACGCGAACCCGGGGGCTCAGCAATACGCACCGCCACCTCTCGCTGAATCATACCCACACACTCGGGTACAATATCGCGATTTTCAATGACTTTAAAGAAGATTTGAGACGAAATGTTGTACGGGAAATTACCTATCACACGCACCTGTTCACCAAAACGCTCCTTAAGATCCATCTTCAGGAAATCGCCCTCGATAAGTCGTGGAGCGAAGTCGGGATAGTGCTCATGTAGATACTCCACACTCTCCGAGTCGATCTCGGCACCGAATGTCACCACATCATCGCGCTGCAGCAGAAATTGTGTCAGCACACCCATACCGCAACCAACCTCCAGCACCTGCGCAGGAGCCTCTGTGCTACCACCCGAAAGCGAATAGCATATCTTACGCGCTATATTCAGATCGGTCAGGAAGTGCTGGCCGAGTGCTTTTTTTGCTCTAACCTGTGTCATACAGCCACAAAGTTACGCAAATTCCTCGTTCAAAGCGACAAATCGCGAAAAAATTAATACCTTTACAATTATTAAAAACTTTTTTACGATGCGAATTATCGAAGTTTGCTGCTCATCACTGGGCGAGGCACGCGAGGCCGCTGCCGGCGGAGCCCGAAGAATAGAGCTATGCTCGGCAATAACATGCGGAGGCGTAACCCCCAGCCACGGAACAATCGAGGCCATAGCACAGGCCAATCTTAATATAGATATAAATGTACTTATTCGTCCGCGCGAGGGAGGTTTCTGCTTCACCGGGGATGAGATCACAACGATGTGTCGCGATATAGAATTCTGCCGTAAAACGGGCGTACATGGCGTAGTTATCGGTGCTCTTACCCACGACGGGGAGATCGACATTGAGGCGTGCAAGCGCATGATTGAGGCAGCAGGAGAGCTATCCATCACATTCCATCGTGCATTCGATGTGTGCCGCGATCCCCACAAGGCTCTCGAGCAGACTATATCTCTTGGCTGCGACCGACTGCTCACATCGGGTCAAAAGCCTTCGGCAGAGCTTGGCACGGAGCTCCTTGCGGAGCTTGTAAAGCAGGCCGCCGAGCGCATCATCATCATGCCAGGTGCAGGCATCAACCCACAAAACATAGCCCTGATAGAGCAAAAAACAGCGGCCACGGAGTTTCACTCCACAGCCGCTATAAATGACCACGACTTTGCTTATCGTGGCGCTGATGTATCATTTGCCGCCTACCCCGACCGCGAGGGCATAATCCGCCACTCGTCACGCGAGGTAGTCCTACAACTTGTGAATAACACTCTTTAGTTGCTCGGCAACCGAGGTGTTATAACCCTGCGAGAAATAGACTACGCGACCAAAACTGTCGCACAAGGCGATCACAGGCAGAGTCTTTGATGTTGAGTTGCAACCCGCACAGAGCATTGCGCGTACCTTATCATCGACATCAATGCCATAGTGAGCCTTCACATCGCCCAGCATCGCACGGTTATACTTGGCGGCATCCTCAGCCGAAGCGTTCAGAATAACCACAGCGCTACCCCAATCATTAAGTACATTGGCAATCGAAGCCAAACCGCGCGAGGCGTGGTTAGTAGGCTCGTCACTGGTTCCCATAACGGCTACAAGGAAATAGCCGCGACCAGTTGTAGAGAGTAGCGACGACTGCGATGTCGCGCCCTCGGGCAGATACAACTGTTCGGGATCCATTGATCCGATAACGCCTATATCATCAGCGGCAGGGCGCAGCACAAGGCCTATATCCTGCACCTCACCCTTCTTGACCACAAACGACACGGTACGTGCCAGCACCTTACCGCTGGCCATACGATTGCCCGTCGTGAGGATGTAATAACCCTCGTCGAGCTGCATCTTCTGCGCCAGCAGGCTCGGGTCAGCATTGGCTCCAAGATCGTTACCCGTATCGGCATCAAAACGAATCGTACGGCAACGGCCATTCTCGATACGGCTGATTGAACAATGGCTATAATAAATAGGTGTAGGAATAGCGGGGACTATCTTGGGATCGTAGATTGTACGGATCGCTCCCTTGGCCGGCTGATGCTCGCTAACCTCGCCATCGAGCATCACATCGACCCACTGCTCACCACTCTTATATTGCGGCAGACCACTCATTCCATCCATACGGGCTGCAATACCAAACGAACGACACGCTGCGACAAAGAATCGGTTGCGCGACGCGCTGTCGGCCTTACGGATACGCAACACACCCGCAGGTGTTGCCTGCAACGCAATGGGGTTATACTCATCCACAACCGAGATATTCTCCTTCACCCACGCCACGATAGCCGATGCAGCGGGTTGCTCACCCAATGCAGAAGCCAACACCTCACGAATCTGCTTACGATAGGGCTGCAGGAACTCAAACTCGATGCGAGGATTCAATACATAATTCACATAATCGGCCGACAACGCAGCTACCGCCGTCGAAGAGAGCGCATCCTCCAATACCGCGAGCTTCGTATCGTGCAGATCCTTGGCCGCCATAGCCTCCAGCATAGCAACCGCACGTTCACGCTCTTGACCCGACTTCGAATCAATAAAAGCCTTCACATCGCGCCAGTTGCCCATCGCCTCAACGAG
>JAGBYV010000298.1 GCA_017628595.1 Alistipes sp. | reverse complement strand
GAGCAGGCTCAGCTTGACAGCCTCGCTACCGAGGAGCGCACACAGACTGAAGTTATAGAACGCGACTCCATCGCCCAACAGTAAATAGGTATAACACTTATAACACCTATTCATTTAAGGCATAGGCAAGGTAAACAAAATGCCACCTTTAGCGCTGGCATAGACAAGGTAAACAAATAAAAACTTAAATAAATTAAAAAGAAAAACAATTATGATCGATTTCATTCAGGCGACCGATACTATGGTCGCAACAGGTGAGGCAGCGGCTGCAGCTGCAGAGGTGACACGCATGGGTCTTTGGGAGCTCTTCATGAAGGGTGGCTGGTTGATGTGGCCTCTTTTGCTCTTGGGTGGTGTTACCGTATTTATCTTTGTTGAGCGTTTTATGGCTATCCGCAAGGCGTCGGGTCTGGATATGAACTTTATGAACCGTATCCGCGACTATATCTCTGATGGTAAGATTCGTGCTGCCGTGGATCTCTGTCGCAAGACCAATACTCCTATTGCCCGCATGATTGAGAAGGGTATCGAGCGCATTGGCCGTCCCATGAGCGACATCCAGACAGCTATCGAGAACGTTGCCAACCTCGAGGTGTCGAAGCTCGAGAATGGTCTTCCCTTCCTTGCAACCATCGCTGGTGGTGCTCCCATGATCGGTTTCCTTGGTACCGTAATCGGTATGGTGCAGACCTTCATGGATATGGCTGCTGCGGGTGGTACGGTTGATATGTCGCTCTTGTCGGGCGGTATGTACGTTGCGATGGTGACTACGGTAGCTGGTCTTGTGGTGGGTATTCCTGCCTACTTCGGCTACAACTACCTGGTGGCTCGCATCGAGAAGCTCGTATTCCAGATGGAGGCCAACTCAATCGCATTTATGGATATTTTGAATCAACCCGTAAAATAGTACGTTATGGCAATTAAGAGAGGTTCGAAGGTCGATAGTTCGTTTGCATCGTCGTCGATGACCGACTTGATGTTCCTGCTGTTGATCTTCATGATTATAGCCACGACGCTCATCAATCCGAACGCCGTGAAGCTGATGCTACCAAAGAGTGCCAATCAGCTCAAGGATAAGGCCATCACCACTGTGTCGATTCAGGATGCGGGCGGTGGCAAGTATCGTTACTATGTAGAGTTGGAGAATGTAGGCTCTCGCGAGGGTATTGAGCGCGCACTGCGTGCCCGTCTCTCCGATCAGGAGGAGCCCACCATCTCGCTCCATGCCGACAAAACCGTCGAGTGGGATGAGATTGTGCAGGTGATGAATATAGCCAAGGATAATGGTTACAAGCTAATCGCTGCAACCCAACCTTAAAAAATACTCTAACGGGGTGATTTTGGCGTCTGGCTTGATCTCGGGCTGCTCACATACGTTTAGTATGCTCCGCGCCCTCAATCTGCGACCAGCCTCAAAATCCCTCTCGTTATAGCATTTTTTGTATGTTGTTTGTGGGGTGATACTGCGTTACGCTTGTGCTCGAAATGCTCATTTACTTCAAGTAAACTCCGCTTTCTCG
>JAGBYV010000297.1 GCA_017628595.1 Alistipes sp. | reverse complement strand
CAGAAAGGAAAACAGGCGCAACCACTCCTTGAAAATGTTGGATATGGACATATAAATACTCAATATTAACAAAATATAATATATTTCAGTATTTTACTGCATTTTATACAGTATTTTGGCCAACTTTGAGTGACAAATATAAATAATCATATAAATTAACAAAGAATGAAACAAATTGACAAGGAGAGCCAGCCTTCGATTGTGAAGTATGTAGAAAACGAACACGTAGGCATACACCTAATGAAGCTGACACGATGTGCAATTGGCTACGTTCAGCGTGGTTCAAAGTACATCTATTACGGTGACGAACGTCACACGATTAACAAGGGTGAGATCTTCTATATGGGTGGAGGCAATCACTATGTCGAAGAGAGATTGGATGAAGGAAAGCCTTATGAGGAGATAGTGATATACTACTCGCCGTCGCAGCTACAACGCATATTGCTCAATCTCAATATGGCACACTCGATCAACATAACTAATACACACCTCTGTGATCGTTGCCGACGACAAACCCATATATCAATGCCCGCAACATCAGTTATGCGCAGTTACTTCACGCATCTGACAAGTTATCTGCAGGAGAATAGCTTTATGCACGACGAAGCGGCAGAAGATATGAAGATGACAGAGCTGATATATCTGATCATTTCACAAAGAGACTGCTGTCTGAAGAGCAAAGTGCTAAGCAATGTAGATTCGGCCAACGACAACTTCGAGCAGATTATATACTCGAATATATTCAGCGACCTGGCAATAGAAGAGTTAGCCACTATGTGCAACAGATCACTCACATCGTTTAAGAAAGAGTTCAAGCGCCACTTCTTCATGCCACCCCACCGCTGGTTCATCAAACAACGACTTATACAGTCAAGACTTCTGTTGATTTCAACATCAAAGTCAATTTCAGAGATTGGCATAGAGTGTACATTCCCCAATACATCGCACTTCATTAAACTATTCAAAAAACAATACGGCACCACACCTGCAATCTATCGCAGCACACACTGCAACATGGATGCTATGGATTCGGCCGCAAGAGAGAATAATTCAAAAGAGACCAACGAAACGGAAGATCAGATAGAAAGCATGGCAATGTAACGGAGAATTATGCAAATATTTTAAAAACTAAAAAGCAAAATATTGCTCTTATTGAATAAAAAGAGAAAATATCATTTGCAAAATAAAAAAATTGCGTATCTTTGTTAAAGCAATGTGGGGCAACCCACACTTCTCATTAACCTAACTAACCTAACACGGTGGTGAAATGTTTTATAACATTTTACCACTTTTTTTATGTTTTATAGGAGAAAATCGCACGACGCGATTGTAGAAAATTAGAAGGGATAGCCCACACCGAAGTTAAGTGCCGTATTCTCCCAGCGTAGATTATGAATCCAACGCTCACCCGTAGGCATATTGGGATTATGAAGCTGAATACCCCAGTCCAAACGCAGAATCACAAACGTAATATCAACGCGCAGACCAAGACCCGTATTCATACCGAGCTGCTTATAGAAACGATTCCAGCGGAATACTCCATCCTCGGGAACCTGGGCACGTTTACCTCCGAGATACCATACGTTACCCACATCAACAAAAGTAGCACCATGGAACATGCCCCAAATGGGGAAGCGGAACTCAAGATTTGCCTCCAGGCGCATATCACCCATCTGCACGGGGTATGGAGTATCCTGCGCAGGCGTATTGCCAGGGCCAAGGGTACGAGGCGTCCAGCCACGCATACTATTGCTACCACCAACATAGAACAATCGGTCGAAAGGCAAGGCCGTAGAGTTACCATAGGGCACACCCACACCCGCAAAGATACGTCCAGCAAAGGCGGTCTTCTCGCCCGTTACAATCTTGCGGCTCAGACTGATATCACCACGCACATACTGCGAATAACGCACACCGAGAATATTGTAATATCCCTCGGGTGTCTTCTTCGAAAAAGCACGTTCGAAGAGATTCAGCACATTACCCGATGACTCGAAATTGGCGTGCATAAGCGTTGCGTTACCACCGATATTCTTACCCTGATTGTTGTAGGTATATGATGCCGACAGACCGACAATGGCCTGCGTGAAATAACTCTGTCGCAAATACTCATTCTCAAGTGAAGAGAAGAAATTCTGGTCGATATAGCCCACGTGAATCCAGTTCAAGTCGATGGGGCGCAACTGATAATTATAACGTCCATTCAGGCTTCGCCATGAATAGCTCCACGTAGCACGTGTCAGATCACGACGATAGTAGGGACGATCCTGATAGTTGAACGAGAGCTCGACCTTTGTTCGCGGCATATTCACGTTGCGCGTAGAGATATTGAAAGGAGCAATAAAGCGCGGGAACGAAAGACCGGCTGTAAGTCCCACCTCATTGGCACGACGTCGCGACGTGCGGGGAGCCTTCATATACTCGTGACCGAATGTAACGGATGTATTGAGCGTCTCCACACCACGGAAAAGGTTACGGTTCTGATATCCCACCGTAGCACTCACTCCATAGAAGCTCGAGGTTGTACTACCCTCCAGCTCTACGTTAAATCCCTGCTTCAGAGTGGGTGAGGCAAGTATCTGGCAGCGCAGATATCCCTCCTCAATATCGTCGAATTGTCGTGGCGTATAGGCCTCACGGCCATCACCAGCATAGTGTACAATGAGTTTCTCATTCTCCTCACGCGGGATCTCCTCAAATACTATACGCGCACTCTTGAAGTAACCAAGCGACATGATCTCATTGTAGGTACGGTTAACCTCTGAAGCGCTATACGTTGTATTGGGCGATATGGGAATAGCCGCATGCATAACCTCGGGACGCACATTGGGCTTGCCATCGCGTGAAATTATATTCAGTCCCTTATAATAAAGGGTATCCTGCATCAATCTATCGCGTTCCTCCCTGTCTATAGAAGGATCATAGTCCGAGAGTACATTGATCTCAGCAATACGGTACACTCTGTTATTCTCCTCTATAGCCTGGCCGCGCTCGTCGTAACCCGTAATGTTTCGCTTCACGATCATTCTTATGCCTACCTTACGGTCGCCGCCCAGCGTATCGACGCGGTACTCGATGTTATTGATAGAGAAGTTGTAATAACCTCTGTCGTTGAGATATGCAGCGATGCGTTCGCGCTCACGATCCAGAGCCGTTATATCAAATATATTACCAACCTTAATGAGCGACTGCGCCGTATCGGACTCAATGACGGGAGCGAGCTGCTTGTCACGGAAGTCATACGCCATGCTCTTGATGCGGTAGGGTTCGCCCTGATGAGTGCGGTAGGTGACATATGCTCGCTTGCTTCGGCGTGTGGTGTCAACCTCATAATTGACCGTAGAGGAGTAGTATCCTCGCGAATCCATATATGTCTTCAGATTCTGAGCACTGCGCTGCGTGAGCATCGGATCAAGCAATACGGGCTCCTCGCCCACCTTACGCTTGAGGTTGTTCCACCAGTTATCCTTCTCGGGATTTGCCAGGTTGTATGCCCACACATAGAAGTTGGTTCCAAGGAAGTGCTTATTGGGGGTCTGACGCACATACTGCTCTAACTCCATAGGGGTGATTCGCTCACTCTTCTGGATAGAATTGTCGTCCTCGATCCTTACCTTCTGCAACAAATATTCACCCTGCGACAGACGACGCGTAACACTGCACGCTGAGCATAGGATGCCCAACACACAGAGTAATAATATTGCACGCAATCGCTGTGACATAGATCTTGCTGTAAAAAACTCGGCCCACACTATGGGCACACCTCACCAAATTAATGTTCAAAAATAGTAATATTTCCTGCGATGAGCAAATAATTCTCTTAAGAGAATTGTTTTATAGCACAACAAACAACGAAACAGAGCATCCAAGAGGGGTTGCTTCGTAAATTTTTACTAATTTTACTGCCGAAAAGTATACTACTATGAAAGAGAAATTTTTAATGGCGGGCCCCGTGGCTCTGCACATTGCCGATTCGGGCAAGGGAGATAAGTGCGTAGTGCTGTTGCACGGTTATCTGGAGTCGATGTATGTATGGGATGACTTCACACCACTACTTACCCCCAGCGTCCGTGTCATCACGGTCGATATCCCCGGTCACGGTATCTCACAGATACTGGGCGAGAAGCATACGATGGAGATGATGGCTGACGTATTGCGAGATATGCTGGATGCACTTGGCATCGAGAAATGCACAATGGTGGGTCACTCGATGGGTGGCTACGTGGCACTGGCATTCTGTGCGCGCCACAAGGAGCGTCTGGATGGCGTAGTGCTTCTGAGCTCAACACCCAATCCCGATACCGAGCAGAAGAAGGAGAACCGTCAGCGCGAAATAGCTCTTGTCAAGGCAGGCAAGAAGGAGGCACTGGCACGTGTAGCTCCCGAGGCAGGCTTTGCCGAGCAGAACCGCCGTCGATTACAATCATACATCGCCGACCTGACCGAGCAGGTATATATCACCGAAGATGAGGGCATCGTGGCTCTGCTGAACGGTATGATGGAGCGCGCAGATCAGAATCAGATGCTACGCGAGTGCGGCGTACGCCAGCTCTTCATCTTGGGACGCAAGGATGGCTACATCCCCGCGGAGGTAGCCGAGCAGATTGTGGCTTCGCACCCGCAGGCCGAGGTGGCGTGGCTCGCAGAGTCGGGACACATGGGATTTATCGAGCAGAGCGAGGCCTGTGCCGAGGCTCTTTTGGCATTTGTAACGGGTAAAACCGAGACTGAGGAGAATATTTAATGAAATTTTCACGCCGAAGGTTGTCGTTTCGTTTTTTTTGACTATCTTTGCACACCCTTATTGTGAGGGGATTAAAACTAAAACTTAAAAAACAATGAGAGTTTGCGAAATTACAGGTAAAACTGCTGTAGTGGGTAACAACGTTTCTCACTCAAACCGCAAGACCAAGCGCAAGTTCAACACTAACTTGAAGACAAAGCGTTTCTGGTCTGAGGAGGAGGGCCGTTGGTTTACTTTGAAGGTAACAACTGCCGGTATGAAAACTATTAACAAGAAGGGCTTGGCTGCCGCTCTGAAGGAGGCCGTTGCTCCTAAGAAGGTTTACTAAAAATTATTAAGGACAAATGGCAAAGAAAGGTAACAGAGTTCAGGTGATCCTCGAGTGCACAGAGCAGAAGGAGTCAGGCGTTGCAGGTATGTCACGCTACATCACCACAAAGAACAAGAAGAACACACCCGATCGTTTGGAGCGTAAGAAGTACAATCCTTACTTGAAGAAGGTAACAGTACATCGTGAAATTAAGTAAT
>JAGBYV010000296.1 GCA_017628595.1 Alistipes sp. | reverse complement strand
GTTACGAACACGGATAGTGAACAGGTAGTCAGCCTCGCGACCCAACTCCTTCTCGATCTCAGCATCTACGAACTTATCGAGGTCAGCCTCTGAAGTGATATTGCCATCGGGGAATGCCATCTTGAAGAACTCCTCGTTGAGCTCGGGGTTAGCGAACTGGCGGATCTGAGTGATCTCCAATGAGAAGTTAGGATTGATGCTCTCCAACTCCTCAGCCTTAACCTGAAGAATTGATGCACGCTGTGTCTCTGACTTATAGAGCTCGTTTACGTTAACCTCCATCTTGTCGCCTACCTTCTTACCCTCGAAAGGCTTACGCTCCTCGTCGGTCATTGAGATCAAACCAACGTAAGCATCCTCTATACGCATATCACCATTGTCAAGAGTTACGGTCAACGCCTCGTCCTTAGCGACAGCCTCAACCTCTACCAAGCGGCCATAACGACGCAGGTAGTTGTCCTTGTACTGCTCGTGCATGGTCTTCTCGATCTTGATCTTGTTGTAAGTAAGCTTATCATCCTTCGAGAGAGCTACCTCCACCTTGGGAGCCTCACCGATCTCGAACATGAACTCGTGCTCGGTATTGTTCTCGAAATCGAAGTCACCCTGCTCCTCTGAGGGGATAACATCACCTACGTAGTCGATACCCTCATTCTGCAAATACTCGAATACCGAGTTAGAAGCGAGCTTGTATGACTGCTCGGCAACAACGCCCTTACCAAACATCTTGCGTACAACACCCATAGGAACCATACCAGGACGGAATCCGGGGATATTTGCCTTACGCTTGTACTCGCGCAGAGCCTTATCAACTGCCTCGGCGTAATCAGCCTCGCCAACAACAACCTTCAATAACGAGGTACCTACCTCACGCTGTTCTCTAGTAATTTTCATAGTTTATTCAGTATATTTTATTCGTATTTTCTGCTATAAAAGTCCGATTTCGGAGTGCAAAGGTAATAAATTTTAATTTATTAGCATTACTTCGTCGCAAATTTATTGCACAACATCGTTTTTTCTACCCTTTCCACTCTCTGGGCTGATATAATTGGTCACGCAATTGCGGCCGGAATCCCGCCTCGCGGATAGCACGCTGAATACCCTCGGCATCAAACTGATTGTGAGCACCAGCACTCGACACCACGTTCTCCTCAATCATAATCGACCCCATGTCATTGGCACCGCTATGCAGGGCAAGTTGGGCCGTAGCCTTACCAACGGTAAGCCACGAAGCCTGAATATTGCGTATATTATTAAGAATCAAGCGACTTACGGCAATAATACGAATATACTCCAGCGGCGAAAAATGCGATCGGACACCCTCCTGCTCAAGACGTGTTCCCGTAGAGCGGAAAATCCACGGAATAAATGCAATAAAGCCCCAGTTACCCTCGGGGCAACGAGCCTGAAGATCTCGAATCGAGAGCAGATGATCTATTCGCTGACGCGAGGTTTCGACGTGGCCATACATCATCGTAGCCGAAGTGGGCAGATTCATCTCATGCGCCTCGTGCATCACATCGATCCAATCCTGCACACTCGGTTTTGCTGGCGAAATGGCTCGACGCACATCATCGCACAGGATCTCAGCACCAGCTCCAGGCAAAGAGTCCAAACCTGCTGCCACCAGGCGCTCCAGAGCCTGACGCGAGGTGATATTGCTAATGCGAGCTATATGCGCAACCTCGGGAGCACCCAAAGCGTGCAGACGCACCTGGGGGTAGAGGCG
>JAGBYV010000295.1 GCA_017628595.1 Alistipes sp. | reverse complement strand
CCCAACGTAAATGAAATTAACCGCCAGCCGATGCACTCTACCTACAAGGTATTCGAGAACGCGGCTGACGCCGAGGGCGCATATTGCGACCAGCAGAGTACATATCGTCTATCGCTCAACGGCACATGGCGCTTTAACTGGGTGGAGAATGCCGACCAGCGTCCCACCGACTTCTACGTACCCTCGTTTAACGACAAGGGCTGGGATGATATGGAGGTTCCTGCAATGTGGGAGCTCAATGGCTATGGCGATCCCATCTATGTAAACATCGGCTACGCGTGGCGTGGCAACTTCCGCAACGACCCTCCCAACATCCCCATCGAGCAGAACCACGTCGGTTCATATCGCCGCACATTCAACCTGCCTGCAACATGGACAGGCCGCGACATTATGCTCAACATCGGCGCTGCAACGTCGAACGTATATGTATGGGTTAATGGCAAGTTCGTAGGTTACTCAGAGGATAGCCATCTGGGTGCATCGTTCGATGTAACGAAGTTCGTAAAGCCCGGCGAGAACCATATCGCCCTGCAGATCTTCCGCTGGTGCGATGGCACTTACCTAGAGGATCAGGATTTGTGGCGTCTGAGCGGTATCTCACGCGATGTGGAGCTTGTGGCTCGCCCCAAGGCACGTCTGCAGGATGTGATGATTACTCCTTCGCTGGAGAACAATTATACAGATGGCAAGCTCGCTGTGGAGATGGAGTTCTCATCGGCAGTAAAGTCTGCACAGGTAAAGTTGCTTGATCCTGCCGGCAAGACTGTTGCTGAGACTACGGTTACACCCTCAAAGGGCAAGGCTTCGCACACATTTGAGGTGAAGGCTCCTGCCAAGTGGTCGGCCGAGTCGCCCAACCTCTATAAAGTTGTGATTGCTACCAGCACTGAGGCATACGCCCAGCGCGTAGGTTTCCGCTCATCGGAGATTAAGAATGGTCTTCTGCTCGTAAATGGTCAGCCCGTGCTCATCAAGGGCGTTAACCGTCACGAGGTAGATCCCCTGAAGGGCTTTGTAATGTCACGTGAGCGCATGATTGAGGATATTCGCCTGATGAAGCAGTTTAACATCAACGCTGTGCGTACTTGTCACTATCCCGACACTCCTGAGTGGTATGACCTGTGCGACGAGTACGGTCTCTACGTTATCGATGAGGCAAACATCGAGTCACACGGTATGTACTACGGCGAGCACACTCTGGCAAAGAATCCGCTCTTCGCCAAGGCTCATCTTGAGCGCAACAGCCGCATGGTCGAGCGCGACAAGAACCACGCATCGGTAATCATTTGGAGTATGGGTAACGAGGCTGGTTTCGGTCCCAACTTCGAGGCTTGCTACCGCTGGATTCGCGAGTTCGATCCCTCACGCCCCATTCACTATGAGCGTGCCGAGGGTAACGACTTCACCGATATTATGTGTCCCATGTATGCCGATTTGGAGTGGTGCGAGAACTACGTAAAGAACTCACCCTCGAAGCCCCTTATCCAGTGCGAGTATGCTCACGCCATGGGTAATTCAATGGGTGGCTTCAAGGAGTATTGGGACTTGATTCGCAAGTATCCTCACTATCAGGGTGGTTTCATCTGGGACTTCGTGGATCAGGGCCTGGCGAAGTATGAGGCCGACGGCAAGGTATCGTTCTACTATGGCGGCGACTTCAACAACTACGATGCTACCGACAACTCATTCAACAATAACGGCATCATCGCTGCCGACCGCACTCCCCAGGCACACGCCTATGAGGTACGACGCGAGTATCAGTCAATCTGGACATCGGCCGTAGATCTGCTTCGTGGCAAGGTGGAGGTTTATAACGAGAACTTCTTTGTCGGCCTTGAGCCCTACGCTATGGAGTGGGAGCTGCAGCAGGATGGCGTAGTGACCAAGGCTGGCCGCATCGACCGTTTGGACGTAGCAGCACAGCAGCGCAAGCAGTTCACGCTGGGCTACACTACCGAGGATATCTGCCCCGAGGCTAAGGAGGTTGTGCTCAACATCCGCTTCGTGCTGACCGAGAAGCAGCCTCTGCTCACAATTGGCCACACTGTTGCCGAGCAGCAGCATATCATCAAGGAGTACGACACAAAGGCAGCCTTTATGCTCGCCGAGTCGGATCGTCCTGTGAAGGTTACAAAGTTTGAGAAGGCCACCAACGTAGAGGGCTACGACTGGATCGTAGGCTTCAACCGCGAGGGCTTCATCAACCAGATTCAGTATGGCTCGATGAATATCATCTCTGATGATTCGGCACTGCGTCCCAACTTCTGGCGCGCACCGACCGAGAACGACATTGGCGCTAAGCTGCACACCCGCTATGGTGTATGGCGTAACCCGACGCTCACACTCAAGTCATTCGACGCAAAGGTTGAGGGAGGTGTAGCAAAGGTTACGGCCGACTACGAGATCAGCGAGGTGCAGGCAACACTGCGTATGACCTATACTATCAATGGCGAGGGCGCAATTCAGGTTGAGCAGGCTATGACAACCACTGCCGGAGCCAACGTTGCTAATATGTTCCGCTACGGTACCCGCGTGGAGTTGCCCGCAGCATACAACGTTCTGGAGTACTATGGTCGTGGCAAGGTGGAGAACTATGCCGACCGTAAGAGCGCTGCCGACATTGGTCTCTACAAGCAGAGCGTATCGGAGCAGTACAACGAGAAGATGGCTCGTCCGCAGGAGTCGGGCACGCACTCTGACCTGCGTTACTTCGAGCTCAAGAATACGGCAGGTGCAGGTATCCGCATCATTGCCGAGAACGCCTTCTCGGCATCGGCTCTGCCCTACTCGCAGGAGGCTATGGACGTGACCGTTGGTCCGTTGCAGCGTCACTCGGGCGATCTGAAGGCTGACACTAACACCTACCTCTGCTTCGACCTGGAGCAGCAGGGCTTGGGTTGTATCAACTCGTGGGGTCAGCTGCCTCTGGAGCAGTACCGCGTAGAGTACAAGGACTACACATTCCGCTTTATTATCGCGCCCGTGAGATAAGAGAACAGAGAATTAGTAAAATAAGGTCGGCTTAAGGGTCGGCCTTATTTTTTATTTAAGGTAAAAACACTATCTTTGCAGCCGTTAAAAAGATAAAGATTATGGCGTTAATCGACGAAATCACCAAGCGCAGAACATTTGCCGTTATTGCACACCCCGATGCCGGTAAGACTACCCTTACCGAGAAGTTGCTCCTCTTCGGAGGTGCTATCCACGTGGCGGGAGCCGTTAAGAGCAACAAGATCAAGAAGGGTGCTACATCCGACTTTATGGAGATCGAGCGTCAGCGAGGTATCTCGGTGGCAACATCAGTTATGGGATTCAACTACAAGGATGTGAAGATCAACATCCTCGACACCCCCGGTCACGAGGACTTTGCGGAGGATACCTACCGCACGCTGACCGCTGTGGATGCCGTAATCATCGTGATTGACGGTGCGAAGGGTGTGG
>JAGBYV010000294.1 GCA_017628595.1 Alistipes sp. | reverse complement strand
GTGCGGGAGCTGCCGTGGCTGCGATTTTCAAGGCTCCGATTACGGGAGTGGTATTCGTGCTGGAGATCCTTATGCTCGATATTACCTCTGCATCGGTCTTTCCTCTTATTCTCGCATCTGTTACAGCAACTACTACGGCGCTTATTTTCAGAGGCTTTGACCCCATATTTGCAATCAATCTGAGTGAGGCTGATGTCTTCGTGATCAAGCAGATTCCGCTATACATTCTGCTCGGAGCGTGTTGTGGCCTGATGTCGTACTACTTTACCTCGGTCAATTCAAAGGTTGCATCATTTGTAAAGCGCATCGATTCGCAGTATAAGCGATGGGCATTTGCCGGCATTTTGCTGGGTGTGCTGATCTTTATCTTCCCTCCTCTGTATGGCGAGGGTTATCGTAGTCTGACGGCATTTATGCACGGTAATGTGCAGGCCCTGTTTGCCAACTCTATGTTCTTTAAGTTTAGAACAATTGAGTGGGTAGCAATCATCTATGCCATTGCCATCATGTTCTTCAAGGTGGTGGCTATGGCTACCACTAACGCCTCGGGTGGTGTCGGAGGAACGTTTGCTCCTTCGCTCTTCGTTGGCGCATATATGGGTGCTATCGTGGCATTGATTTGTAATGCCTGCTTCGATTGGAATGTGTCGGTGGTATCGTTCTCACTGGTCGGTATGGCAGGTGTTATGTCGGGCGTTATGAAAGCACCGCTCACAGCCATATTTCTCATCGCGGAGTTGTCGAATGGCTATGGTCTGTTCATCCCGCTGATGATTGTGGCGGCTATCTCGTTTGCCGTTGATTACACACTCGACCGCGATTCGATCTACACCAAGCAGCTGCGTATGCGAGGCGAGTTGCTTACGCACGATAAGGATCAGTCGGCATTTGTATTTATGCGTCTGGAGGAGTTGATAGAGACCGACTTTATACGCATTAAGGAGAATATGACCCTGGGCGATATTGTCCACATCATCTCATCGGCGCGACGCAATATCTTCCCCGTGATCGACAACTTCGGTCATCTGCTGGGTGTAGTGCAGCTGGACGATCTGCGTGAGGATATGTTCAAACAGGAGAAGTGGGGTCGCTCGATAACATATTACATGATCCAGCCCCCGTATAAGATTCTCGAACATGAGATGGTGCAGAGCATTCTGCCCCATTTTGAGGAGAATCATACGTGGATGCTGCCAGTGGTGGATAAGAATAACCGCTATCTGGGCTTTATCTCCAAGTCACGTATCTTGAACGCTTATCGTGAGGCGCTGGTTAAGATTTCACATTAGAATGACACAGATTAAAAATATAGTTTTCGATTTTGGAGGTGTGCTTGTGGATTGGAATCCACGTTACCTCTATGATAAGTATTTTGGCGACAAGGAGCAGAGTCAATGGTTTCTGGATAATATATGCCTCTACTCCTGGAACCTGCAGATGGATGGTGGAAAACCCTTTGCCGAGGGCGTTAAGGAGCTGCAGGCCAAGCATCCCGAGTGGACGGAGGCTATCGGAATCTATCACACCCGCTGGATTGAGATGATGGGTGGCGAAGTGGCTGGCACGGCCGATGTGTTGCGTAGCCTGAAGCAGGCCGGATATAAGATTTATGGCCTTACCAACTGGTCGGCTGAAACTTTCCCGATGATTCGTGATACATATCCCGTTTTTCAGGAGTTTGATGGTATAGTTGTCTCGGGCGAGGAGCATCTGCTCAAACCCTATGCGCCCATCTATCATTGCCTGCTGGAGCGTTATGGTTTGCAAGGCGAGGAGTCGCTCTTTATTGACGATAACGCTGATAACGTAGCTGCCGCAAGGGAGGTCGGTATGCATTCGGTGCGATTCACTGATGCTGAGAATCTGGTACAACAGTTACGGGAATTTGGAATAGAGATCTAAAAAAAAGAGGTTGTCAACACGTGTTGGACAACCTCTTTTTT
>JAGBYV010000293.1 GCA_017628595.1 Alistipes sp. | reverse complement strand
TTCGTTATGGCACTCTCCACATCCTCGCCCAAATCGGTCTTTATGCGGGCCACAGCCTTATCGCGCAACACAAGCCACGCGGGGTAGTGTTCACAATTGGAGAGCAGCTCCTCAACACTATGATCACCCTCGAGCATCTTCACAGCCCAATAACGTGGCGGGAAGCATTTGGGCAGCTCCTCGATATGTCGTTTCATCTCGCGTGCATGCGATAGAACCTCCGACTCAATCGATGGAGAGTACTTAATATGAATATGTCGCACCTTGGGATTTTCATTCTCGTAGGTGAGAATCACCTCATCGAGCAATGCATCCAGACCCTTGCTGTCGCGTGCAACGACAGGCACCATAGGCACGCCAATCATACGTCCCAGCTGCTCATAATCCAGATGTGCGCCGCTGCGCTCCAGCTCATCGTACATATTCAGCGCAACGACCATCTTGGGATTAAGGTCAATGAGCTCGGTGGTGAGGAAGAGGTTACGCTCAAGATTCGACGCCACCACTGCATTGATCACCACATCGGGCATCTCGTCCATCAGGTGACGGCGGACATACAACTCTTCGGGGGTATATGCCGACAGAGCATACGTTCCGGGCAGGTCGGTGATATTGATTTTATAACCCTTATAACGGCACGATCCACACTTGGCATCAACGGTGACACCGCTATAGTTTCCTACGTGCTCGTGCTCACCCGAGAGGGCGTTAAAAAGCGACGTCTTGCCACTGTTGGGATTACCCACAAGAGCGACATTTATCTCGCGAATCTTTTGATTTATAACCTGCTGTATATCATCCTCGTTGGGCGATGTGGTCACATCCTCGCTCAGACGCATACGGCGAGCCTCATCGAGTGTCAGCACTTCGATCATAGCCGCCTCGCTACGGCGCAGCGAGACCTCATAACCCATCAGTCGATATTTAATAGGGTCGCGCAACGGGGCATTGAGCACAGATTCCACTCTCTGTCCTCGCACAAAACCCATCTCGAGTATTCGTCGTCGGAATCCGCCGTGACCCAACACTTTAAGGATAACGGCCGATTCGCCTGTCTTCAAATCCGACAAAAACATATATTAACTATTTTTGCCAGCAAAAATAGTGATTTTTCGCGACATTTCCCAATCCCCACTTTTAGTGAATTGCGCGCAGAGTTTCCCTACATGTTGGGATTGCCGCAAATGATTAATATTCCGACCTTTGCAATTGAGATTTAAAGAGTTTATTTTGTTTGTTTTATGAATATAGTTTGTGAAGGCTACGCCCGCGAGGACGCGGCCTCACGCCCCAAGAGGGCACACACGGACGAAAACTTTAAAGCCATAAATGAGTTATCAATCGTGTGCTTAACCAACCCGCCAGGTGAGGCGGGTTATTTTTTTTGCATTACAGACCTCGAAAATCAGCCTTTTGCGAGTGGATAATTTGTTAATATTTCGTAGTGGAAAAACTTTTACATTAAAATAAATTAATGTATCTTTGCACGAACGCTGAAAAAAGCGTCTGAAAAGGGCATTTATCACAAGTTAAAACAGACTCCGGGCATGAAGTCACGACACAACCAAATAGTGCAAAACATACTCTCGATGAGCTACTCTGCAGAGGGTTGTTGTGTAAACTTGTGCGCTCTTCAGAAAAGCAAAAGATTTAATTATTAACTATAATTGTGGCCGTTGCACCCCGATGCAGCGGCTACGTTTTTAACATTACACATTGACAATATGAAAGTTGCAGTTATCATGGGCTCTACGAGCGACTGGGGCGTAATGTCAGCCGCTTGCGAGACATTGGAGGAGTTGGGAATCGAGTATGAGAAGCGAGTTATCAGCGCACACCGCACACCCCACCTTATGGTTGAGTATGCCGAGTCAGCCAAGGAGCGTGGCATCGGCGCCATCATCGCAGGTGCAGGAGGCGCAGCTCACGTAGCTGGTGTAACAGCCGCACTCACCACCGTTCCCGTAATCGGCGTACCCATCAAGACATCGGCTCTGGGTGGTTTGGATTCATTGCTCTCGATCGTGCAGATGCCGGGCGGTATTCCCGTATCGACAACGGCTATCAACGGCGCCAAGAATGCTGCACTCATCGCTGCATCAATCTTTGCTCTTACCGACAAGGAGCTTGAGGCACGCCTCATAGCATTCCGCAAGGCTCAGACTGAGAAGGTGCTCGAGGCAGAGCTCTAATCGCACACCCACAAGTAAGAATACAACGAAAAACCAGATATGAAGAATTACCGCATTTTTGTAGAGAAGAAACCTCGATTCCAGGTCGAGGCCGATACTCTCCGCAAGGAGCTGAACAACAACCTTGGTCTGCAGCTGGCATCATTGCGCCTGCTCAACGTATATGACCTGTTCGGTTTCTCTGAGGAGTTATTGGAGAAGAGCCGCTACGCTGTATTCGGTGAGATTGTAACCGACACCGTAAGCGACGAGTGCCCCTTGGAGGGTAAGAAGTATTTAGCCGTAGAGTATCTGCCCGGTCAGTTCGACCAGCGTGCATCATCGGCTGTGGATTGCGTACGTCTGATTGAGCCTACGGCCAACGTACACATCAAGTCATCGAAGCTCATCATCTTCGACGATGCTATCAACGAGGAGGAGATGGCTCGCGTGGAGCGTTATTATATCAATGCCGTTGAGTCACGCCGCAAGGATTTGAGCGTGCTGAGCGACATGGAGAATGCCGAGGTTAAGCCCGTGCCCGTATTGCATGGCCTTACAGCATTGAAGGACGAGGAGCTCGCAGCATATTGCAAGCAGATGGGCCTGGCCATGAATGCTGACGACCTGAAGGAGGTTATCAAGTATTACACCGAGGAGGGTCGTGATCCCTCGGAGACTGAGTTGCGTATCCTCGATACATACTGGAGCGACCACTGCCGTCACACAACCTTCACTACCGAGATCGAGGAGATCTCGATCGACGAGTCTTTCCTCAAGGAGGAGCTGGATGAGGCTGTAGAGACACTGCACAAGATCCGCGAGGAGTTGGGCCGCTCGGAGAAGAGCCTCTGCCTGATGGAGCTTGCAACAATCGGTGCCCGCTATCTTAAGAAGACCGGCGTGCTGGACAATATGGAGCAGTCAGAGGAGAACAACGCTTGCTCAATCTACGTAAACGTCGATGTTGATGGCGTAGAGGAGAAGTGGCTCCTGCAGTTCAAGAACGAGACACACAATCACCCCACAGAGATCGAGCCCTTCGGTGGTGCTTCGACCTGTTTGGGCGGTGCTATCCGCGACCCGTTGTCAGGCCGTAGCTACGTATATCAGGCTATGCGCGTGACTGGTGCCGGTGATATCTATAAGCCTGTTGCCGAGACTATGGAGGGTAAGTTGCCCCAGCGTATCATCTCAGCAAAGGCTGCCGCAGGTTACTCAAGCTATGGTAACCAGATCGGTCTGGCAACAACACACGTTCGCGAGATCTACCACCCCGACTACGTTGCTAAGCGTCTGGAGGTAGGTGCCGTGGTAGGTGCTGTTAAGGCCGAGAACGTACGCCGCGAGTCACCCGCTGCGGGCGATGTGATCCTCATGCTGGGTGGTCGCACAGGTCGTGACGGTATCGGTGGTGCTACTGGCTCATCAAAGGAGCATAATGTGAAGTCTATCGAGGAGTGTTCTTCAGAGGTACAGAAGGGTAATGCACCCGAGGAGCGTAAGCTGGAGCGTCTGTTCCGTCGCCCAGAGGTTACCAAGCTCATCAAGAAGTCAAATGACTTTGGTGCGGGAGGTGTGTCGGTTGCCATCGGCGAGTTGGCTGCTGGCTTGGACATCTACCTCGACCGTGTACCTACAAAGTATAGCGGCTTGAACTCTACCGAGCTCGCCATCAGCGAGTCGCAGGAGCGTATGTCAGTGGTTATCGAGCCAAAGGATGTGGATGCCTTCATCGGCTATTGCCACGAGGAGTCTATCGAGGTGACACACGTTGCCAATGTGACTGACACCAACCGCTTGAAGATGTTCTACGGCGGTGAGATGATTGTAAACCTCAAGCGTGAGTTCATCGACTCGGCAGGTGCAAAGCACTACACCAAGATTCGCATCGCCGAGGTTGAGGAGC
>JAGBYV010000022.1 GCA_017628595.1 Alistipes sp. | reverse complement strand
TAGAGCGAATCGGCATTGATGGTAAGTTTCAGTGCACCATTATAATCATAGAGATTAATGAGTGAGGGATATACTACCGAAGGCTCTGCATTGAGCGACATCTCATACTGCAACATCTGCAACTCCTCGGTCTTGGTGCGGTATGCCGCATAGAGTGTCAATATAGTATAAGGTATGGCGATGATCAGAAGGATACATCCAAAAGCCTTTAATACGATATTTATAACCGACTCCTCGACAGGAGGAATGAAGACGAATGTAAAGTGAGTATAGAACAGTGAGATTATGACCACCTCAGCCATTACCCACAATATATATTTCCAGAGTGTAAAATTGATTCGCGACTGCGAAGCATACATTATCAGTTTACTGATAAAAAGTATAGCCAGCGCCACCACATAAAATGCAACAGATGCACCCAGGCTCTCGACATTTCGCAGGCCAATCCACGAAGTATCGGAGAATGGAGTATAGATTACCAGGAACAAAACCGAGAATGTAAGGATAAAAACAACCGATCCCAAGAGGTAGCGTTTATCCAAAAGAAACTTCGGCAATTCCCTATCTTTATATAATTTGGTCATGAAATTCCAGTAAATAATTTGTGCAAATATCGGAATTTTGCGGCAAATAACATCAACTTTACCACTAAAAAAGTGTTTTTCGTCACAAAAACGTACTTTCGACCGCACATATAGTGGTTTGCAGATGGTTTTAGATAATTTTGCACCCGATCCCGAGAAGGGGATCAGATCGATTGGTGCAAAGAAAATTAGGATTTACGAAAATCAAACTACTAAATGAAAATTATCGGAACAGGCAGGGCCCATCCTGCCAAGGTTGTAACAAATGCTATGCTCGAAGGATTCCTCGACACGAGTGACGAGTGGATACGCACACGCACGGGAATTACCGAGCGACGCCTGATCTCATCGGAGCGATTGGAGGATCTGGCAACCGAGGCCTCGCTGAAAGCTATTGAGGACGCCGGGTTGACACCTGCGGACATCGATTATATTATTTGTTCAAACGTTGTAAACGAATACATAACCCCCGCACTCAGCTGCATCGTGCAAGGTGCTATCGGCGCAAAATGTGCATGCATTGATATCAATGGTGCTTGCTCAGGATTCATCTATGCGCTCGATATGGCCGACGACCGCATCCGCAGTGGCAAGGCTCGCAACATCCTGGTGCTGGCAGCCGAGGAGCCTACCCGCATGGTTGATTGGGAAGATCGTGCACTTTGCGTACTCTTTGGTGATGGCGCAGGCGCGGTTGTTGTAAGTGGTGGAGATGGCCTGATCGGTTCACGTCTTACTACGCAGAGCAAGCTGGATTGTCTGCACTATGTACGACGCCTCGAGCCCACGCCCTACATTACCAAAGAGGAGTACTCGGCACCAATGTATATGAATGGCAAGGAGGTTTTCAAGACTGCTGTTTTGTCATCATCGCGCGATATTAAGGTATTGCTTGACAAGGCGGGGCTCAAACCCTCTGATATTAAGTATTATATACTACATCAGGCCAACATGCGAATCATCGAGGCTATTGCCAACTGGCTTAAGCTGGATCTTGAGCACTTCCCCACCAATGTGGAGCGTTGCGGCAACACCTCATCGGCCAGCATACCCCTGCTTCTGGACGAGTTGGCACGCAGTGGCAAATTGCAGAAGGGCGACAAGATTCTCATGAGTGCTTTTGGTGCAGGATTCACTACGGGCGCATGTATTATTGAGTGGACAAAATAAAAAAGAAAACAGATATAGATGGAACAGAGAGTAGTTATCACCGGTCTGGGAGTAATCTCGCCGGTAGGAAACAATATCAACGACTTTTGGCAGAGCCTCTCACAGGGCAAGTGCGGCATCGACCTCATCAAGGGCTTTGAGGATTACGAGCTCCCTATCAGCGTAGCTGGTCAGGTGAAGAATTTCACCCCCGAGGAGCATGGTCTGGAGCGCAATGATGTGCGCCGCAACGACCTCTACTGCCAGTTTGCATTGGCTGCTGCATACCAGGCTATGCAGGACAGCGGACTGAAGAGTGGCGAGAACATCGATCCCGAGCGTCTGGGCACATACATTGGTTCAGGCATTGGCGGTATGAATACATTTGTTACGGAGACAGAGAAGCTCCTCCACGAGGGTGTGCATCGCATCTCTCCCCTTTTCGTACCTATGATGATTGGTAATATCGCAGCCGGAAATGTGGCTATCAAGTATAATGCGCAGGGCGTATGTCTTCCCGTTGTGACTGCCTGTGCTACGGGTACTCACGCAGCAGGCGAGGCCTACCGCGCCATCAAGCACGGCTATGCCGACGCTATTATTGCAGGCGGCGCCGAGGCGTCAATCCACCCTCTTGCCATCGGCGGTTTTGCCAACAGCAAAGCTCTTACACGCTCGACCGACCCCAACAATGCATCAATTCCCTTTAGCGCCAACCGTAACGGATTCGTTATGGGCGAGGGTGCAGGTATTCTCGTATTCGAGTCGTTGGAGCACGCACAGAAGCGTGGCGCCAAGATCTACGCCGAGGTTGTCGGCTATGGCAATAGCTGTGATGCTCACCACGTGACGGCTCCGTCACCCGACGGTATTCCCGCATCGCGTGCTATCAAGCAGTCGCTCACCGAGGCCGGCTTCGATGCCGACAAGGATGTACTCTACATCAATGCTCACGGCACATCTACGCCTCTGAATGACAAGTCGGAGACTGCAGCTATCAAACTCGCTATGGGCGAGGAGGCTGCACGCAAGGCTATGATCAGCTCGACGAAGTCTATGACAGGTCACATGCTGGGTGCTACGGGCGCCGTAGAGTTGATTGCGGCTACACTTACACTCAAGGAGGGACTTGTCCCCCCCACCATTGGACTGAACGATCCCGATCCCGAGTGCGACCTGGACTATGTACCCAACGTAGCACGTAAGGCCGACGTTACGGTAGCTATTTCTAACTCACTTGGTTTCGGTGGTCACAACAGTTGTGTGGCTCTGCGTAAGTGGAATGGCTAAATTTTTCTTATATTTGCAAAAGGAAACAAAAAAAACTTAGATACTATGAAACTTTTGGAAGGTAAGGTAGCACTCGTAACAGGTGCTGCACGAGGTATCGGCAAGGCTATTGCATTGCGTTTTGCAGAGCAGGGCGCAGCCGTTGCATTTACAGACCTTGTAATCAACGAGGCTGCCGAGCAGACCCTCGCCGAGCTGGAGGCATACGGCGTAAAGGCTAAGGCTTACGCTTCAAATGCCGCATCATTTGAGGAGTCGCACGAGGTTGTAAAGCAGATTATGGAGGACTTCGGCCGTATCGACGTGCTGGTAAACAACGCGGGTATTACGAAGGATGGCCTTATGATGCGCATGTCGGAGGCTCAGTGGGACGCTGTAATCAACGTAAATCTGAAGTCGGCATTCAACTTCATCCACGCCGTTACTCCCATTATGGCTCGTCAGAGAGGCGGTTCTATTATCAATATGTCGTCGGTCGTAGGCGTTTCGGGCAACGCAGGCCAGTGCAACTACTCTGCTTCAAAGGCGGGTATGATTGGCTTGGCGAAGTCTATCGCCAAGGAGATGGGTCCCCGTGGCATCCGCGCCAACGCTATCGCTCCCGGTTTTATTATCACCGAGATGACCAACCAGCTCCCGCAGGAGGTTCGTGATGCGTGGAATCAGCAGATTCCTCTGCGTCGTGGCGGCACACCCGAGGATGTTGCCAACGTGGCTCTGTTCCTGGCAAGCGACCTCTCGTCATACGTCAGCGGTCAGGTTATCCACTG
>JAGBYV010000292.1 GCA_017628595.1 Alistipes sp. | reverse complement strand
TGTGGCTATACAGCACAACATATCATCGAGGAGTATCCCGTAGAGATAAATGGCATGGCACAACGTGCCGATATTGTGGCGATGTGCAGATGCTGCAAGCCCTATCTCGTAGTGGAGTGCAAGGAACCCAACGTCAAGATAGACGGGGATGTTTTAGCACAAGCGGTACGCTACAACTCGGTGCTGGGTGGCCGCTATATCGTAATAACAAATGGTCTGCAAACATATTGCTATACCCACAACGAGGGCAAATACCTACCAATCGACCACTTTCCACATGCCGAGGAGGGTGAATAACCCATTTCGAAGAGCCTAAATGCACATTTTTCACGCTGCAAATTTGTTATCTTCATAGAAGTTTGTAACTTTGTCGCATCATTCTTTAATAAGAATTATGAAAGTAGTAAACCGAGTTGCCGACCTTAGAGCGGCATTGGCCACATGCCCAAAGGAGGGTGTTGGCTTTGTACCCACAATGGGTGCTCTACACGCTGGACACCGCTCATTGGTTGAGCGTGCACGCAAAGAGAACGACACAGTCGTAGTGAGCGTATTTGTAAACCCAACACAGTTTAACGATAAGAACGATCTGAAGAACTACCCTCGCACTCCCGAAGCCGACTGTGCTATCCTGGAGGCCGCAGGTGCCGACATCGTCTTCATGCCTTCGGTCGAGGATATCTACCCCGAGCCCGACACTCGCGAATTCGACTTCGGACTAATCGACAAGGTTATGGAGGGTGCTACACGCCCAGGTCACTTCAATGGTGTAGCCCAGGTCGTAAGTCGTCTTTTCGATCTTGTACGTCCCGCACGTGCATACTTCGGAGAGAAGGACTTCCAGCAGATTGCCGTGATTAAGGCTATGGTTGAGCAGCTCAATATCGACATTGATATCGTTGAGTGCGTTATCGTTCGTGGTGAGGATGGTCTTGCACTATCGTCGCGCAACGAGCTACTCACTCCAGAGCACCGTCAGGCAGCACCACACATCTACGCCACTATCAGCCAGTGTGCCGAGAAGATGGCTACAATGACTCCTGCGGAGCTTACCGAGTGGGTAGTTGCAACTATCGACTCTAACCCATTGCTCAAGACAATCTATTTCGAGGCTGTGGATGCGCGCACTATGCAGCGTGTCGAGGCTTGGAGCGATGCAGAACGTATCCAGGGTTGCTGCGCAGTGCAGGCTGGCAACATCCGCTTGATTGACAATATTAAGATTAAATAGTAAGAAGCCCCAAACTTATGTATATCGAGAGAATGAAATCTAAGATTCACCGTGTGCGTGTCACCGAGTCGAATCTTAACTATGTGGGTAGCATCACTATCGACGAGGATTTGATGGATGCAGCAGGCCTTATCGAGGGCGAGAAGGTTCAGATTGTGAACAACAACAATGGCGAACGCATCGAGACCTATGTTATCAAGGGTGAGCGTGGTAGCGGTTGTATCTGCCTAAATGGTGCAGCAGCTCGTCGTACAGCCGTTGGCGATATCGTTATCATCATGGGTTACGGCTTTATGGACTTCGAGGAGGCCAAGACCTTTCAGCCCAAAGTCATCTTCCCCGACGAGCGCACAAACCGTCTATTGTAAGATATAATAAGGTATCTATTATATATGTAAGGAGCTATCTCGAGTGAGGTAGCTCCTTTGTGTTTATTAGCAGGTTGGAGTATTTGCAATTACAAAAGTATATGTCACTGTTTCTGCACACCTTTTTTGTCAGAAAGTTGCAGATGCTACAGCGATAAAGAAGTTGGGCCGGATGGGACATACTTGACGTATTTCCCATTCAGCCCAACGATTGAGATGCAGCAGATGCGACACTATCACGAGAAATTAAATTTCTTGTTAGAAGGGGTTAGATGTGGTCTCGATAAAGAAATTGGCTCGGATGGATAGTACTTGACGTACATTCCATTCGAGCCAATGATTGAGA
>JAGBYV010000021.1 GCA_017628595.1 Alistipes sp. | reverse complement strand
CAAGCAACGCTACAAAAAGTAGAAAAATGTGTTTCATGAGATTTCTTATGCTTTGCTTTGTCGGGTGTGGCAGTTGCACTATGCGGGCTGCTCCTCCTCTTGTGCCTCCTCATATTTGTATCCTACGCCCTTGACGGTGACGATGTGCTCCTCGCCGATTTTCTGGCGTAGTTTTCGAATGTGCACGTCGATTGTGCGGTCGCCTACGACAACCTTGTTGCCCCATACGGTTGAGTATATCTCCTCGCGGGTAAAGAGCTTTCCGGGCTGCGAATGCAACAACTCCAGCAGAGCAAACTCCTTGCGTGGCAGAACGATGGTCTCGTCGCCCTTGCGCACGATGTAGTGCTCACGGTCGATCTCTATCTTGTCGCTCTCCTCCACGGGTGTTATGCGCTTGAGGATTGCCTGCACACGGCTGCGAAGGATGTTCATCTTTATGGGCTTGTTGATGTAGTCGTCGGCGCCAGCGTTGTAGCCCTGCAACTGAGTATCCTCGCTGCCTACAGCCGAGAGGAATACAATCATCACATTCTTAAGCGCGGGCGAGCGGCGCAGCGCTTTGCAGGTCTCGATGCCGTCGAGTACGGGCATCATCATATCGAGAAGAATCAGATGAGGCTTTACTCGTAGTGCAGCTTCCAATCCTTCGGCTCCGTTTGAGGCTGTGAAGACCTCATATCCATCACGTGAAAGGTTGTATTTCACGAACTCCAGAATATCGTCTTCGTCGTCGATGAGTAGTATGCGGTATCCCATAATGATATAATTTTCTACAAATATACAAAAATCCCGCAAAAAAAACGGATATGGAACCGATAAATTTCTTATATTTGCACATCTATATGCTTTGCTAAAGCAGGTAATACTTAAAACTACACGAAGTGATGATCACTGAAAATTCTTTCAATGCAACTCCCGAGGAGTTGGTCGGCAAGTCCGACGATACGTTAAATGCAACTGCCACAGACTGTAATCCCTCAGCGGAGGAGGTCGTTGATGCTCAAGTAGAGGCTGCAGATGTTGCTGCGGCTGATTTTGCGGAGGAAGATGCCGCTCTCGATGCCGAGAAAGCTGGTCTTGCCATTGGTGAGGAGATGGCCGAGGAGGAGAGTGCTGCTGATGTTGACAAGGGCGATTTGAATGGTCGTTCGAAGCAGGAACTGGTTGACTTGTTCTCATCTTTGCTTGAGAGTGAGCCTGTGCAGACTCTTCGCAAGAACGTAGAGGCCATCAAGATTGCATTCTACAAGCAACATCGTGCCGAGGTTGATGCAGCCCGCAAGAGTTTCGAGGCAGAGCATGGCGAGGGGGCAGAGTTCACTCCCGCAATTGATGCGCTGGAGATGCGTTTGAAGGAGTTGTTCAAGGAGTATCGTCGCCGTCGTGACGAGTATATTGTCAATCTGGACTCTATCAAGGAGGAGAATCTTAAGACCAAGCTGGCAATTATCGAGGAGTTGAAGGAGCTGGTGAATTCTGACGAGACTCTCAATAATACATTCTCAAAGTTCCGTGACTTGCAGCAGCGCTGGAAGGATACGGGCGTTGTTCCTCAGTCAAAGGTTAAGGATTTGTGGGAGACATATAACCTCCATGTTGAGAATTTCTACAATTTCATCAAGATAAACAAGGAACTGCGCGATCTGGATCTCAAGAAGAACTATGAGCAGAAGGTGCAGTTGTGCGAGGCTGCCGAGTCGTTGCTTCTGGAGCCTTCGATTATTGAGGCTTTCCATAAGTTGCAGAAATTGCATGATGAGTGGCGTGAGACAGGTCCCGTAGCAAATGAGTATAAGGAGTCGCTGTGGGAGCGTTTCAAGGCTGCGTCAGCTCGTATCAATAAGCAGCATCAGGAGTATTTTGATGCAATCAAGCAGGAGCAGATGAAGAATCTTGCTCTTAAGAGTGAACTCTGCGCCAAGACCGAGGCTCTGGCCGAGCAGCCCTACACCACACGCAAGGAGTGGAACAAGGCGAGTGAGCGTCTGGTCGAGTTGCAGAAGATGTGGCGTGCTATCGGCTTTGCCCCCAAGAAGGATAATACGCGTATATATGAGCGCTTCCGTACGGCATGTGACCGTTTCTTTGAGGCCAAGCGCGAGTTCTACGCAGGTGTGAAGAGCGAGATGGAGCATAATCTGGCTCTCAAGCAGGAGATTTGCGAGGCTGCCGAGGCATTGCAGTCGAGCGAGGATTGGAAGCATGCTACCGATGAGTTGCTTGCTTTGCAGGCCAAGTGGAAGAGCGTAGGCGCTGTGTCACGTCGCTATTCTGATCAGATCTGGAAGCGTTTCCGTGCTGCCTGTGATACCTTCTTTGAGCGTAAGTCGCAGTATTTTGCTAGCATTGAGTCCGAGCATGAGGTAAATTTGCAGAAGAAGTTGGCTCTGCTCGATGAGATGGCAGCGGCCGATGTTCGGGAGGGTGGCTACGACATGATTAAGGAGTTCCAGCGTCGTTGGAGCGAGATTGGTTATGTGCCCATCAAGCAGAAGGATGCCATCCAGAAGAGATATAAAGCGGCCGTTGATCAACTCTTTGGCACTTTGCGAGGTTCGGAGCGCGACCGCTCGATGAATCGTTTTAAGGAGCGTTTGCAGGGCATGAAGGGCTCGTCGGATAAGCGCTTGAAGAGCGAGCGTGAGCGTCTTTACAACAAGGTGCGTCAGATGGAGCAGGATATTGCTCTGTTGGAGAATAATATCGGTTTCTTCTCAAAATCGAAGAATGCCGATGCAATGATTTCGGAGATACGCGACAAGATTGCAAAGGCAAAACAGGAGTTGCAGCTCACAATCGAGAAGATCCACCTTATCGACAGCTATAATGCCGAGGAGGGTGGCAAGAAGGAGTAAAAGGAAATCAGATAGGTAAGCAATAGGGTGTGTCAGCAAGGGTTTGTTAGGCACACCCGTTGCGGTGAAATAGGATAGTTAGGTAAGTAAGTTAAGTATATAATTAATATTGATAAGATTATGAAATTAAGTAAGCCAAAATACATCTTCGTTACAGGAGGTGTGGCATCGTCACTGGGTAAGGGTGTTATCCCGGCATCTGTTGCACGTCTGTTGCAGGCGCGTGGTTATTCTGTTACTGTTCAGAAGTTCGACCCATATATCAACGCTGATCCAGGTCGATTGAATCCTTATGAGCACGGTGAGAGTTATGTGACCGAGGATGGTACAGAGTGTGACCTCGATTTGGGTCACTACGAGCGTTTCACCTCAATCACTACAACTACCAACAATACAGTCACTACAGGTAAGATTTATCAGAGCATCCTT
>JAGBYV010000291.1 GCA_017628595.1 Alistipes sp. | reverse complement strand
GCTCTCACGAAGCGTATGGCCGAGGAGATGTCGCGTTTTCTGGATCGCGCTGGCATCCGCAACCGATATATTCACTCCGATGTTGACACTTTGGAACGAGTACAGATTATCGAGGATCTGCACGCCGACCTGTTCGATGTACTGGTGGGTGTAAACCTTCTGCGTGAGGGTCTGGATATGCCCGAGGTGAGCCTTGTCGTAATACTTGACGCCGACAAGGAGGGATTCCTGCGCAATGTGCGTTCGATCACGCAGATAGCAGGCCGTGCGGCACGTCACAGCAGCGGCAAGGCGATACTTTACGCCGATGTGGTTACGGGCTCAATGCAGAATGCTATCGAGCAGAGTAACCGTCGCCGCGAGAAGCAGATAGAGTACAATATCGCCAACGCCATGCTTCCACGCAAGGCGCAGAAGAGCGGTTCGGGACAGAGTGCACTGCTTACACCCAAGCCCGAGGATATGTATGTACATCCTATAGCCGAGGAGCATTATGGCATGGTAGCCGACCAGCAGGGAACATATAACGTAGAGAGCAAGATCCCAGAGGATCTCGATGCACAGATTGCCAAGGCTCGCGAAGATATGGAGCGTGCCGCCAAGGCATTGGATTTCCTGGCAGCAGCGCGTTATCGCGACCGAATGTATGAGTTGCAGAAATTAAAGGAGTTCTATTAGCGGAAATCCACTATCTCGTAACCCTTGTATTTAGATTCATCGTATCGCTTTACGGCGTTCTTACGGCGCTCCAGCGAGACTATAGTAACCTCAATACGATCATCATACAGGACATATGCTATCTTGCGGGGACGACCCGTAGTGCTATCTACTGTAAGATATATATCACCCTCAATAGCCTCATCATTTGCACGCAGCAACAAGGTCACGTTGCCACCCTCCTCGGAGTATATCTCCGAAGCATAATCATCGCCCACAAAGTCAAAGCAACGCGTAGGATTATCCAGGATATTACGGCTCGCAAGATCCATCACATCGATGTTCACTTCACCTCTGTCGTGATCAACCTCATATCGCACTTTACCGTCGGAATAGACCTCAGCCTGAGCAACCTCAATATGATAGGTGTCGCCCAGCACACCATAGCGTCCATTGGTTCTATAATCGCCCGCCACAACATCAAATTCGGCCTCATACTCACCCAGCGCCTGCACATACTCGGCAACACTGCGCAACACATTCTGTGAGCGCTCATCAGCCCATGAGGTAACGCTTGATAATATGGCTACGATTACGATGAACAACCTACGCATAGTGATTCCTTTTTTTAAGATAACGCAATACTACCTACAAATATTACGCACACACCTAAAATACGCCTAATTCCTGCAGTTTAGCCTCCAGCGAGGGCAAATCGTAGAACTTAATCTCGCGCGGTTTCGCGCCCATCTGCGGGCCTACGATACCGGCACGCTCCAACTGCAACATAATACGACCAGCACGGTTGAATCCTACTTCGTAATTACGTTGAATAGAGGATGTTGATATTATTCCGTTGGTTACGGCTGCACGTGCCACCTCTCCAAACAGAGAGTCATACTTCACCGGAGCACCACTCTCGCCATCGGATGCCATACCCGATCCATCGCCTCCAGCCTCGGGAGTATAATCGGGCAGCGGATACGCCTCAGTATAGCCCTGCTGCTTTGCAATATAATCCACCAGTCGCTCCACCTCCTTGGTCTCAACCAATGCACACTGTACACGAGTAAGCTCACCATCCTTCGAGAAGAGCATATCGCCACG
>JAGBYV010000290.1 GCA_017628595.1 Alistipes sp. | reverse complement strand
CACCTCCGTCAAAGCCTGTTGAGCGGCCATGAATCTCAATCATGCCGGCAATCATATCACGGTGCGGAAGCGAATAGTTGATGCCGTCATGCCCCTGTGCTATGCCGTCACAGATATCGGTCGTAAAGTAACGCGCTCCACGGCCACCCTCATCGGCAATACCGCGCATCACCTCATCAACAAACTCCATAAGGTGGGCACTACCCGGATGCGAGTCACCAAAGGTGCTCTCGACCATGATCTGAGGTCGCTCCAAATCTTCAATTGTCCAACCCATGCCTATCTTAAGCGGGTCGTTCTCGGGGGCAAGCGCACGCACGCGCTGGCTATTAAGTGTTTTTGTCATAAAGGCAAACGATAAGTTTTCACAAACTTAATCATTTTTTCCCGTATTGCCTACTCCTTTATGTCAGTTTTGACATTATTGGGCATTCTCTTTGGTTCACACATCATAATTTTTGCGCGAGGGCGAGGTTTTTGACAATATTATTCGTATATTTGTTTAATATAATGTTTTGACGATGTCTTCCACTAATTCCAAATCACGCCTTGTATGGGTCGATGTACTGCGTCTGGTGGCCATACTGATGGTCATCGCCGCTCATAGCGTCGACATCTTCAATGCCACTCCGCAGGAGGATCCCATGAATGGATTCTGGGGTGCTTTCATCGGTTCGCTGATGCGTCCGAGCGTGCCTCTGTTTGCCATGATGACGGGTCTGCTGCTCCTGCCCGTAGGCCAGAGTGCCGGCGACTTTTACCGCCGTCGCATACCGCGTGTGCTCTTCCCCATGCTCTTTTGGTCGGTGATCTACTACCTTATACCTGCACTTACGGGCGTCATGGGACTGGACAAGAGCGTCATTTCGATCCTCTACCCATTTGAGTTTGCTCCCTCGCAGGAGTGGGGCGACGCGGCGCGTAACATTGCCATGATACCCCTTACCTTCAACGGCTACACCTGCCACATGTGGTATCTCTATATGCTCATTGGGCTCTACCTCTTCATGCCATTCTTCTCGGCATGGGTGGAGAAGAACGATCGTACACTAATGCGCACATACATCATTCTGTGGGGCTGCTCGCTGTTGCTGCCATACATCACGCAGCTGCTCTCGCCCAACCTCTTTGGCGTCTGCGCATGGAACCCCTTCGGCACACTGCACTACTTTGCCGGCTTTACAGGCTACCTCCTGCTTGGTCACCTGCTTGGCAAGGGTAACCCTCTGCCCTCGCGCAAGATTGTAGCCGTAGGTGTGATGCTTTACTTTGCCGGTTACGTTGTCACATACACAGGCTTTACCACTATCATGGCTCAATACAGCTACGAGCAGGCTCCCGACCTTATTGAGATGTTCTGGCAGTTCTGCTCGCCCAACGTGGTGCTAATGGCCATCGGACTGTTCCTCATTGCACAGCGCGTGAAGATACGCTCGGAGCGTTGGCAGCGAGTACTGCAGAGCACAACGAAGTGTAGTTTCGGTGCATACCTTATGCACTATATCTTCATCGGACCCGTTATCATTATGCTCTCACCGCTCGGTCTACCCACACCCTTGTGTGTGATTCTTACCGTAGCAATAGTATTTGCGGCTTGCTGGGCATGCACATGGGCCATATATCGTTTTATGCCCCGTATAGCAAAATATATAGTAGGATAGATAATTAACGATAAACAACTTACAACATTCAATTATGGGAAACAAAATCAACGACCCTATCGCCCGACTGATGGGCCTTAGATACAAGTCACACCCCTGGCATGGACTGGAGGTTGGCGACCAGGCGCCCGACGTAGTAACGGCATTCATCGAAATGGTGCCTACCGACACTGTAAAATATGAGCTGGACAAGGTGAGTGGTTACATCCGCATCGACCGTCCGCAGAAGTACTCTACCGTTGTACCTGCGCTCTACGGCTTTATTCCTCAGAGCTATTGTGGCGACACGGTGGCCGACTACTGCATGAGACCGTGCGGTCGTCAGAACATCAAGGGCGACGGCGATCCGTTGGATGTATGCGTACTCACGGAGCGTACCATTGCTCACGGCGACATCCTTGCTACGGTGAAGCCCATCGGCGGT
>JAGBYV010000289.1 GCA_017628595.1 Alistipes sp. | reverse complement strand
CGGTTACGGTTTGGGGAATAACCATCTCTACTGGGCAGGTATCACCATTTTCTCCCTATCCCGCTGAAGGGTCGCTCGATGCCAATGTGTTGTCGTTTCCTCTGCCTCCGTCCAAATAAAAAGGTCTGCAACCCTTGCGGGAGCAGACCGTATCTCTATAGTAACGTTAGACGTTATTTTGTATGGAACTTCACGCCCTGCAGCTTATTCCAGTCGCCACGTGTAAAGTCGGGAACAGCTACGGGTATACTGTTGTGCTTAGCCGATGTAGCAGACAACTCGCCGATGCAAGACCACTCGGCAGCGTCATATACATCCTGATCCAGAGGAAGACCATTGTGCAGACAGTAAATCAGACGGTAGTCCATTACGAAGTCCATGCCACCGTGACCACCAACGGTCTTTGCCTTCTCCTCGATCTCCTGGTGGATGGGGTGCTTGTAAGCAGCCATCACAGCCTCCTTCACCTCGTCTGAAACGAAGCCGTGGGGATTGATCGTTGCACCCTCGGGAAGAACCTCATCGGGTAGCTGACCAGGCATAAATGTATAGCCAGTGATAGGATACTTATTAGCAAAACCCTTTGTGCCGGTGAGCTGGTATAGGCGATTGTAGGGACGCGGAGTATATACGTTATGCTGCAACTCAATTGTCTGGCCGAGCTCGGTCTTAATCAATGTGTTGGTGTGATCGCCGTTAGCAAATTCCGTTGAGCCCATCTTCTTCTGAGCCCACTCCAAACCGTTTACAGACTTGGTATCCATGCAAACCAGGTAGTTCAAGCGGTTGCCACGGTGGATATTAAGAGCCTGGCATACGGGACCAAAGCCGTGTGTAGCATAAACGTCACCACGGTGCTTCTGGTTGAAGTCAAGACGCCAGTTGCCATAGTAGTCATTCCAATAGTCTGACAAGTTGTGGATATATGCACCCTCGGCATGGAGAATCTCGCCAAAGAGACCCTGCTGTGCCATGTTGAGGCTGGTGAGCTCAAAGAAGTCATATACGCAGTTCTCGAGCATCATGCAGTGACGACGTGTGCGCTCCGATGTGTCAACCAACTGCCAGCACTCCTCTACCGATGTAGCGGCGGGAACCTCCACGGCAACGTGCTTGCCATGCTCCATGGCATAAACGGCGATAGGCACGTGGTGTACCCAGTCGGTTGCGATGTAGATAAGGTCGATATCGTCGCGCTCGCAAAGCTGCTTGTAGGCCTCGGGACCAACATAACCCTCTGCCTTGGGCAGGTTAGCCTGCGCGAGAATCTCCTGACACTTGTCAACATTACTCTGCTCCAAGTCGCAGAGACCCTTAATCTCAACGCCCTCGAGGTGGGTGAAGCGGTTCACTGCACCCGGACCGCGCATTCCCAAACCGATGAAACCTACTCGTACTACGGGGATAGGCTCTGCAGCAAATCCCAACATCGACTGCTGGCCCTCTACGCGTGCGGGCTCGTCGAATACAATCATGCCGTCCTGGAAAGAGTAGTTCTCACCCTCAATGATAGGAGCCTGATTGCAACTCTGCATAGCACCCACTAAAAGGATAGCGCAGAGAAGTGTTAAAAGGTTGAATTTCTTCATGATAGTTATGAGTTAATTTTGTGTTATAGCAAATATATCCTCAAAATTACACTTTTTTTTCGTGCGAGCCAAATTTTGAGCCGATAAGCATAAAAAAGTATGCTACGGTTTATCTGCCTCGATGATTACATATATGGGCAGATGATCGCTTGCTCCTCCCTTGTAGTCTGTGCCCGAATATGTTGGGAGGGGCTTGCCAGCCCGGTCAAGCAGTGATGGGTGGCGATATACTTTTGCCTTCCGTCGGCCATCAATTGCAAGTAGAGGTATATTCTGCGACACTACGATATTGTCATACTGATTCCACCGACCATTGTATACGGATG
>JAGBYV010000288.1 GCA_017628595.1 Alistipes sp. | reverse complement strand
TGGCGCGCTGGTGCTTGGGCTTAGTGTGCCGCTGTTTCATTGGGGTGAGCGACGATCGGCGGTAGCCGTGGCGCGCAGCGATCAGCGACAGGCAGAGAATAGGCTGGAACAGTTGCGTCGCGATGCGGCACAGCAGGAGGCCGACGGCTGGAGTGCAATGATGAATAGCTATTCGCAGATTCAGTCGTCGCTGCACAATTTAGCTATAGCCAGCGAAAACCTCTCGATCAGCACCTACTCCTATCAGGAGGGGCAGGCTACGGTACTCGATGTGCTACAGGCGCAGATCAGCTGGCTACAACTCTACACCAACGCCATAACTGCCCGCTTCAACTACGCCGTAGCAGTGTCGGAGTATCGACGTGTTACGGCTCAGGAGTAAAAAGGAAAGGTTGCCCCGCGTGGAGCAACCTTTTTCTATGCCTTTACCGTTTCGTTGCTGACAATGTAGATCTCGTGCGTGACCGGGGCAGCGCATTTCAGCAGGGCGATAAGTCCGCACAGTCGATCCTGCGCATCGCGTATGGCTTCGCTTACGAGGTGCTGGTCGCTCATTGTGCGGCACTCGACGTTGTATGCTACGTTAAAACGCATAAAGCGGCTGTCGGCCTGCAGTTTTTCGGTGTCGAGTGTCCCCTCAATAGAGATTTCAAGTCGTTTGAGCGAGATGTGATCCTTTGCCAGGATGCCCATTACGGTGAGTCCTGCACATTGCGCTGTGGCGCACAGAAGCAGTGCTTTGGGGTTCAACTCCTCTAATCTGGCGCCATCGGGCAGCCGGAATTTACCGTTTCGAAGTTCTACGGTGACCTTTTGTTTGTTGTTCATAATTACATGCTTTTACTCTATATTTGACTCTACGGCCGCAAATGGAATCAATGCGCCCCGTGAGTACAATATTTGAGTGACAATAATCGTTCCTATATTGGGAGAATTGCTCTAAAATAGTTACCTTTGTAGATAATAAACTTCGAAAAATTATGCGAAAAAAAATATTCCTTTTAGCCATTATTGCCATTGGAACGCTTACGCAGTTGCAGGCGCAGAATACTGCGCAGCAGGCTGCCAATAGTGCTGCCATTGAGCGAGGTGTGTCGTTGTACAATTTTGGCCATTGGATCGAGGCTCGTACGGAGCTGTTGTCGCTGCGCGAGAGGTTGTCGAGCGTGCGCGATCGTGCTCTGCTGGAGAAGATTGATTATTATGTAGCCTTGTGTGACGTAGAGCTTAAAATGACTGATGCCGATGCGCGCCTAAAACGTTTTCTGGCCGAGTATAACTCCTCTCCCTATAAAAATGATGTACAATATACGCTCGGTGCAGTTTACTGCATGGAGGATGAGATGACTATGGCCCAGCAGGAACTCGAGAAGGTAAACTATAAATTCCTCTCGCCCCAGCAGCGTGATCGCTACGATCTGCGTATGGGATATATGGCCTTCATGGAGAATGATTATGCGCAGGCCAAGCAATACTTCGCCCGCATTGCTACAGGTAGCGACTATGCCGACCATGCCACATACTACACCTCCTACATGGCATATGCCGAGGGTGATCTGCCGCTCTCGCGCCAGGGATTTCAGTCGCTAACGCAGAGCCCCATATATCGCGATCTGATGCCTTTCTACCTGATGCAGATCGATTTCAAGGAGGGCGACTACCGTGCCGTAGTGGCGCAGGGTGATGCCTTGATGGAGCGCACCACCCCGGAACAGGCGTTGCAGATACGCCGTATCATGGCCGAGTCGTGGTTTCAGTTGGATGATTATGCGGCAGCGGTAAAGTATATGAATGCATATCGTGCTACGGGTGGCCAGATGGGTCGTCTGGAGAACTATATAATGGGTTACTCGCAGTATCGTCAGACTCTCTATGCAGAGGCTTTGTCATATCTTCGTCAGGCGTGCGGTGCCGACGATATGCTTACGCAGAATGCATCGTATCACCTGGCCGACTGTTATCTGCGCGCTGGCGATAAGACCAATGCCATGCACTCGTTTGCCATGGCGTCGAGTGCCGAGTATGATCGTGCCATTGCTGAGGATGCCCTCTTTAATTATGGAAAATTGCTCTTTGAGCAGGGTGGTGGCCATTTCAATGAGGCTATCAACGTATTGAACCGATACATGGCCCTCTATCCCGAGTCGGCAAGAAAGGGTGATGCACACAAGCTGCTCATTGCCGCATACTACAACTCTCACAACTATGCCGATGCATACGAGGCGTTGAAGAGTATGCCCAATCCCGATGGCGATGCTCTGCTGGCTCTGCAGAAGATAGCATATTTCAATGGCCTTGAGGCTTATGCCGACGGCGAGCTGGCCGATGCCGAGTCGTCGCTCACTGAGTCATTGTCGGTGGGTTCGTCGAATGCAAAATATAACGCTTTGGCCTCGTTCTGGCTTGGCGAGATAGCCTATGCCAAGGGGGATACACGCACCGCGTTGCAGCGTTATCGCAACTTCGTTGCTCGTGCACCACGCTCGGGCGAGGAGTATGCTATGGCGCAGTACAATATGGGTTACTGCTACTTCAATTCAGGCGATATGGAGTCTGCGGCGAAGGCTTTTGAGGAGTTTCTTAAGGTGCGTACCCTGAACGATGAGTATCGTGCCGATGCCTATAACCGTATGGGCGATGTGCGTTACGCGACACGCAAATATGCTGAGGCGGTGCAATACTACGACCGCGCTATCGCATCCAATCAGGCGGGACGTTACTATGCGCAGTATCAGCGTGCGATAACGCTGGGTGTGCAGAATAAACGCTCGGAGAAGATCTCTGCCCTGCAGAGTATCGTCCGGGCCGACAGAGGTGATTATGTCGATGCTGCTACATATGAGCTGGGTAGAACCTACATCGCTGCAGAGCGTTATGCCGACGGTGTTAGCACCCTCGAGGAGTTTATTGCGGCATATCCCTCATCGTCATACCATGCGCAGGCGTTGTCGGATCTGGGTCTGGCGTATATGAACCTTGGCCAGCGCGATAAGGCTCTGGAGTATTACGATCGCGTGGTGAAGTCTTCGCCACAGTCGCCACAGTCGAAGAGCGCATTGCAGGGTATCCGCGACATCTATATGGCGCAGGGTAATGCCGATGGCTATTTTGCCTATGCCGAGAGGGTGGGTCTGGAGAGTAACGTGAGCGAGATGACACGTGACTCGCTGTCGTATGCTGCGGCGCAGAAACTCTATCTTGACAACAAGACGCAGGAGGCCGCCATTTCGCTTCGCAACTACCTGAACAACTACCCGCGAGGATATTATCGCAACGATGCTCTCTTCTTCCTTAGTGACTGTCATGTGCGTGATGGTCGCGATGAGGAGGCTATCACATCGCTCTCGGAGCTTGCGGCGCAGGGTCACACACAGTATTCGGAGCGTGTGTTGGAGCGTCTGGCTACGATGTGCTACGAGCGAGAGCGTTATGAGGAGGCTGCCAAGGCTTACCGCTCGCTCTATGATGAGACGCAGAGTGCCGCCGCCAAGACCAATGCTGCATCAGGTTATATCGCCTCAACACTTAAATATGCCGACGATGCCACGCTGTTGGCTATGGCCGATGATGCCGAGCGTATGAGCGGTCTTACCGACGTTGCTCTTCGCAAGGCGCGCCATGCCAAGGCATCGGTGCTGTTGCGCGAGGGTAAGCGTGAACAGTCGCTGGAGGTCTTCCGGGTGTTGTCGTCAGAGGTTAAGAGCGCCGAGGGTGCCGAGGGCCGTTATCGCCTCATTGAGGCTGAGTATGCTGCCAAGCGTTACGATAAGGCTGAAGAGATGGTTTATGCCTTTTCGGATAGCAAAACACCACAGAACTACTGGCTTGCCAAGTCCTTTATTTTGCTCGGTGATATATATATGAGCCGCGGTGATGCGTTCCAGGCACGTGCTACGTACCAGAGCGTAGTGGATGGCTATTCGCCCGCCGATGACGGCATCGTGGCAGAGGCTCAAGAGAAAATTGCTAAAATGGAGTAGAGTAGGAGAAGATTAGAGTACATCGTAACATTGCTATTGCTTTCGACCTTTGCCTCGCAGGCACAGGTGCAGAAGCAGGTGGAGGTGTCGAAGGATTACACGCCGACGGTTAGCACTGCGCAGAAGCTCGCAATCCAGCCCGATATGACCGATACGGTGATGATGCGTCCCGATGTGGATTATACAGTCACACCCCGTTCGTTCGAGACCTCGCTTATGACCGAGAACTTCCGCCCGGCTACAATCACCTACTGGGACTATTATCGCGCCCGTCCGCTCTATGCCCATGCAGCCATCGGCATGCCGCTGTCGAGCGAGGTGGATGGTTACATCGCAACATATAATAAGGATCGTGGCTATGCTATGGCCTATGTCAACCATTGGGGTGACTACCGTGCGCGACATAATCTGCTCGACGAAAAGGTTACGCGCAACACCATGGAGATGGATAACCGCGTAGGCGGTCGTGCCGGTCTTTTCGTCGGCGAGCGTCTGCTGGAGGTTGATCTTGCTGCCGACCATCGTCTGCGACACCGCTATCCTACAACGGGCGAGAAGATCGAGTTCGGTCGTGCCGGAGGTAAGATCCGTTTTGGTGATGACTTTACCGACCTTAGCCGATGGAATTTCAATGTCGAGGCTGAAGGCTCGTATTTCCTCGATGGGGTAGATGTGGGCGACTTCAATGAGTCCAACATAGCCGCATCGGCTGCGGTAGCCAAGATGCTTGGTGGACGTCATATACTGCGCATTACGGCCGGCTACGACGGAGCATTCGGCTATAAGGCTCTGAAGAACTATAAGAACAATATTTTCACGGCCGGTGCCCGCTATGGCATGGAGAGCGAGCGTTTTGAGCTTATGGTTGGTGCCGACTACTATTATGACAGAGTGAATGGTGCGACCAGCAGCCCGCACCATATATTCCCTTATCTGCGCCTTGCGTGGAAGGATACGTCGGAGGGTTTTATCCCCTTTGTTGAGGTGGATGGCGAGCTTAGGCGCAATGACTTTGCTTCGCTCATATTCACAAACCCCTATATGCGTGGAACAAGTGGTGTGGCAGAGACTCTTGCCCAGCAGGCAAATGAGACATCGTATAATGGCCGCATCGGTGTTGGTGGAAATCTTGCGAAGGGAGTCTTCTCGTACGATCTCTCGGCCGAGTTGTCATTGGCCGATGACCATCTCTACTGGTATAGCACTGGTGCCGACTATGGCTTTGCTCCAGCCTACCAGCACAGTCTGCGCATCGATGCCAATGCTCTGGTGCGCCCCGTGGGTGCCTTCGAGGCAAAGGTATATGCGGGGGTATATGTGTGGGAGGAATATGCTGGTTATTACAGCAACCGCCCCAACTTTAATGTCGGCACGTCGCTAAGCTATCTCTCACGCAGGATCCGTGCTGGCGTAACGCTCGATTATGCGAGCGCTATCAAGTGGATGACGTTGAACGATACTCTTTCAGAGGATGGACTTCCGCAGTTTGGCTATACGAAGACCAATGCAACTCTTACGCTTGGTGTTGAGGTGGAGTGGCGCATTAACGATCGCTGGGCAGTATATGCCGAGGGTCGCAACCTGACGGGTAGTAAGCTCTATGAGTGGCTGAACTATTACCGCTCGACACCCGAGGGTATGCTGGGAGTGAAGTTCTCG
>JAGBYV010000287.1 GCA_017628595.1 Alistipes sp. | reverse complement strand
TTTATCGCTGGTGGTGCGCTTATGGGTGTTGGATCGGCCGTGCTGAAGTTCGTGGGCGTTGAGTGGTTTCTGGCCGACTGGGCAGCGTCGAAGAGCGCCGAGTGGCTGGGCCTTGTAATGTATATTGTGCTGATTGCCTACATGGCATGGCATACAATGCGTGCAAAGAAGGAGGAGTAAAACTTTAACAATAGAATATTATGGAACTGAAAGATAGATTTTTGAAATACGTTTCGTTCGACACGCAGTCAAGCGAGGAGAGCGAGTCATTCCCCTCTACGGATAAGCAGTTGGTGCTGCTTAATTACCTTGCCGACGAGATGCGTGCGCTGGGTTTGGAGGATGTTACGGTCGATAAGTATGGCTATGCGATGGGTACGATCCCCGCATCAGAAGGATGTGAGACGGCTCCCGTTATTGGATTTATCGCCCACGTCGATACTTCGCCCGATATGAGTGGCAAGGATGTGAAGCCTCACGTAATAGAGGAGTACGATGGTGGCGATATTATGCTCAACGGCTCGCTGACTATGCGCGTGGAGGATTTCCCCGAGTTGAAGGATTTTGTTGGTCACACCATCATTCACACCGACGGTACTACCCTTCTGGGTGCTGACGATAAGGCCGGCTGTGCCGAGATTATGTCGGCGGCCGAGTATCTGATGTCGCACCCCGAGATCAAGCACGGCAAGATTCGCCTCGGCTTTACACCCGACGAGGAGATTGGTCGTGGTGTGGATTACTTCGACGTGGCAGCCTTTGGTGCCGACTTCGCCTATACGATGGATGGCAGCTCGGAGGGTGAGCTGGAGTATGAGAACTTCAACGCCGCTTCGGCCGTTGTGGAGGTGCAGGGTCGCAATGTTCACCCAGGCTACGCAAAGGACAAGATGATTAACGCCATCCAGGTGGCTTGCGAGCTTAATTCGCTGGTGCCCGCCGTTGAGCGTCCCGAATATACTTCTGGTTACGAAGGTTTCTACCACTGCGTAGGTTTTAGCGGCACGGTTGAGAATGCGAAGATTTCGTATATCATCCGCGACCATTGCAGCGAGAAGTTCGAGCAGAAGAAGGTGTAGATGTGGTCGTGCGTAGATCTTCTGAAGAAGAAGTATGGCGAGGAGGTTCTGACCCTTACTTTGAAGGATCAGTACTACAACATGCGCAAGATGGTTGAGCCACATCCGCAGGTGATTGCCAAGGCTGAGCAGGCTATGCGTGATGCGGGCGTGGAGCCCAGGATCAAGCCTATTCGTGGCGGTACGGATGGCGCACGCCTCTCGTTTATGGGTCTGCCCTGCCCCAATATCTTTGCCGGCGGCATGAACTTCCACGGTAAGTTTGAGTATTGTTCGCTCAATACGATGAAGAAGGCCGAGCAGGTGATTATCAACCTGGCTCAGTTGTGGGCAAAATAGATGAGATTTTTTGGATAACCCAATAATACTTTGTTGATATGAACGGATTTAAGGAGATTGATCCCGCACTGGTTACTGACAACTTTATCAAGAATATCGGTTCGGACTGGATGCTTATCACAGCTGGCGACCATGTTGCACATAACACAATGACAGCCTCTTGGGGCTTTGCCGGTTATGTGTGGAACAAGCCTGCGGCTGTGGCTATGATACGTCCCCAGCGATATACATACGAGTTCACCGAGCGAGAGGATATGATGACCCTGTCGTTCCTGCCCGAGCAGTATCGTGAGGCGATGATGTATTGTGGCTCGCGTACGGGACGAGGTGCAGAGAAGATTCGTGCGGCAGGTCTTTCGGTAGCCTTCACCGATCACGATGTGCCGGCTATCGCGCAGGCACGTTTGGTGCTGGAGTGTCGTAAGATGTACTCAGGTATGTTGCGCGAGGAGAATTTTGTCGACAAGGAGTTGGTTGCTCGTTGGTATCCCGACGGAGATTTCCATAAGATGTATGTTATGGAGATTGTGAAAGCATATATTAAGGAGTAAGAATGAATAAATACGGATATTTCAAGGTTGCAGCCGCTGTGCCGTCGGTGCGTGTGGCCGATTGCCAGTACAATGCCGAGCATATCGTGGCAATGATGCGCCGTGCCGCCGATCGCGGTGTGCGTGTTGTGGTATTTCCCGAGCTCAGTATCACGGGTGCATCGTGTGGTGATCTGTTGCGTCAGCCTCTGTTGCTCTCTGCTGCCGAGCAGGCTCTGGAGGGTATCGCCAAGGCAAGTGGTGAACTGGGCATTGCAGCCATTGTTGGTCTGCCGGTAGCCGCTGGCGAGCGTCTGTTTAATTGTGCAGCCGTGGTGGCTGATGGTCAGATTGCAGGACTTGTGCCAAAGCAGCATATTCCCAATTTTGGTGAGTGGCACGATGGTAGATGGTTCGCTTCGGGAGCCGATTTTGAGCAGTCGGCCATGGCTGACTTTGCGGGCCAAAGTATGAATATAGGTTGCGACCAGCTCTTCGTTGTCGATGGCGTATGCTTTGGTGTGGAGATTGGTACCGACCTGCAGGTTGCTACCCCGCCATCGGTGCAGATGGCGCAACATGGTGCAAAGATCATATTCAACCTCTCGTCGGAGGCTGAGATGGTGGGTAAATATGGCTATCTGAGTGGCCTTGTATGCGAGCAGTCGTCACGCATAGTGGGTGCTTATGTATATGCTTCGTCAGGCTTTGGTGAGTCTACGACGGATCTTGCCTATGCGGGCAACGCTTTTGTTGCCGAAAATGGCTATATGCTGGCCTACAGCGAGCGTTTCTCGATGGAGGAGCAACTCATCGTAGCCGATGTGGATGTGGAGCTGCTGCTGGCCGAGCGTCAAAGTCGCAACACGTTCGATATGGGTTACGACGTGAGAAAATTTGCGCTGACCAACCTTGATGTTGCTTCAAATGCGTCGGCTTCTGTCGATCGCTATATTGATCCTATGCCCTTTGTGCCTGAGGAGAGTCAGTCGCTCTCTGTTCGTTGCGAGGAGGTCTTTTCAATGCAGACCTTTGGTCTGGCCAAGCGCCTTAAGCATACCTCGTGCAAGAGTGCTGTGATTGGTATTTCGGGCGGTCTGGACTCTACGCTGGCTCTGCTGGTTGCTGTTCGCACGTTCGATATGCTGGGCTATGACCGTTCGGGTATTGTGGGCGTTACAATGCCAGGCTTCGGTACGACGGATCGCACTTATCAGAATGCCGTAACGCTGATCAAGGAGCTGGGTGTGACATTTAAGGAGATACCCATCGCTGCGGCATGCCGTCAGCACTTTGCCGATATTGGCCTGCCCGAAGGCGATCATTCGGTGACATACGAGAATGCACAGGCGCGCGAGCGTACGCAGATATTGATGGATGTGGCCAACATGACTGGCGGTATGGTTATCGGTACGGGTGATTTGAGTGAGCTGGCGTTGGGCTGGGCAACATATAATGGCGATCAGATGTCGATGTATGGTGTTAATGGCTCGGTGCCAAAGACTTTGGTGCGTCATTTGGTTACGTGGGCAGCAAATAACGAGAGCAATCCTCTGGTGGCTCGTGCTCTGCACGATGTGGTGGCAACACCCGTAAGCCCCGAGTTATTGCCCGCTGATGAGAAGGGTGACATTGCACAGAAGACGGAGGATCTGGTTGGCCCTTATGAGTTGCACGACTTCTTCCTCTATAACTTTGTGCGCCATGGCTTCTCACCCGCCAAGATCTTCTTTATGGCGCAGCAAGCCTTCGTAGAGAGCTATGACGATGAAACAATCAAGAAGTGGCTGAAGACCTTCTTCCGCCGATTCTTTGCCCAGCAGTTCAAGCGTTCGGCAATGCCTGATGGTGTGAAGGTGGGTAGCGTGTCGCTCTCGCCGCGTGGCGACTGGATGATGCCTTCGGATGCCTCATCGGCAGTGTGGTTGGCTGAGTGTGAAAAATTATAAAACGAGATAATATGAAGAGACTATTTATCTTTGCCCTTGTGGCTATGGTTATGGGTACTACCCAGGTGCAGGCCCAGAATTGGCTTGATGCGCTGAAGAATGTGGCTACGACAGCCGTTGATAAGGTTACGGGCGGAAAACTGACCGCTGCCACCATCTATGGAACATGGAAATACTCGCAGCCGGGCATCAAACTCTCTTCGAGCGAGAATGCTTTGTCGGATTTGACGGCTGCAGCGGCTACCGGCTCTATTCAGCAGAAGATGGCTACCTACTATGAGAAGGTTGGTATTAAGGCTGGAGCTTGCTCATTTACATTTAATGAGGATGGCACTTTCAGTTCAACCTTTGGTCAGCGCACTTCGGGTGGAACATTTACATTCAATGCCGAGACAAATCAGCTGGCGCTCAAATATGAGACCGGCCTTCTGAAGCTGGGTGCAATCAATGCCTATGCTTATATGACTGGTGGCGATTTGCAGATTCTCTTCCCTATGGATAACCTGCTTAAGGTGCTCACATCGCTCGGTTCGGGCACAGGTACGCTGGCGACAATTACCACGCTGCTGAAGAGCTACGATAGTGTGAAGGTTGGTTTCGAGTTTTCAAAATAGATCAGGTGATGAAACACTTTATCTGCATACTTCTAACCCTCTGTGCTGTAGTGTGTAGTCAACAGGCAAGCGCGCAGTCGTTGGATGATTTGATG
>JAGBYV010000286.1 GCA_017628595.1 Alistipes sp. | reverse complement strand
CATTCTCTCGCTCGATCAGGGAACCAGTAGTTCTCGAGCGATTGTCTTTAATCAGAAGGGGCAGATCTGCTCTATGGCACAGCGTGAGTTCACACAGCATTTCCCCCGCTCGGGATGGGTTGAGCACGATCCCAATGAGATATGGTCGTCGCAGGCGTCGGTTATGGCTGAGGCACTAACGGCGATGGACATTGCTCCTGCCGACATAGCCGCTATCGGTATTACCAACCAGCGCGAGACTACCATTGTGTGGGATCGCGAGACAGAGGAGCCCATCTATAATGCCATCGTATGGCAGGATCGCCGCACCTCGGAGTATTGCGACTCGTTGAAGGAGGCAGGCCACACGGAGTTTATCCGCTCACGCACGGGTCTTATCATTGATGCCTACTTCAGCGCCACTAAGGTGAAGTGGATTCTGGATAATGTAGAGGGTGCCCGCGAGCGTGCCGAGCAGGGCAAGCTGATGTTCGGAACGGTTGATACATGGCTTATCTGGCGTTTGACGAAAGGCGAGGTGCATGTTACGGACGTAAGTAATGCTTCGCGCACGATGCTCTTTAATATCCACACTCTACAGTGGGATAAGGAGTTGCTTAGTCTGTTCGATATCCCGCTCTCGATGATGCCCGAGGTGCGTTCATCGAGCGAGGTGTATGGCTCGACCAACTCTACAATCTTTGCCAATAATATCCCCATTGCAGGTATTGCCGGTGACCAGCAGGCAGCACTCTTCGGTCAGATGTGTGTTGAGCCGGGTGCTGTGAAGAATACCTATGGCACGGGTTGTTTCCTTCTGATGAATAGCGGCGAGAAGCCTATTGACTCGAAGAATAATCTCTTGACAACGGTTGCATGGAAAATTGGCGATAAGGTAAATTATGCCCTGGAGGGTAGTATTTTTGTTGGCGGTTCCGTTGTGCAGTGGTTGCGCGATGGCCTGGGCGTAATCTCATCGTCAAGCGAGGTGGAGGCTCTGGCAGAGTCGGTGCCTGATACTGGTGGCGTGTATTTTGTACCTGCGCTTACGGGTCTGGCAGCTCCCTATTGGGATCAGTATGCTCGCGGTAGCATTAGCGGCATCAGCCGAGGCACTACGGCAGCGCATATTGCACGTGCAGCGCTGGAGGGTATTGCTTACCAGACACTCGACATCGTAGATGCTATGCAGCGCGATGCAGGTATTGAGCTCAAGGAGCTTAAGGTTGATGGCGGTGCGGCACGTAACAATCTGTTGATGCAGTTCCAGTCGGATATTCTCAACACCCGTGTTATTCGTCCCGAAGTAACCGAGACTACTGCTCTCGGTGCAGCCTATCTGGCAGGTCTGGCCGTTGGCTATTGGTCGAGCCTGGATGAGATTCGCAAGCAGTGGCAGGCCGAGCGTGAGTTCGCGCCTACGACGGATCGCGAGTCGGTGAAGGTTGCCGTTGATGGCTGGCACGATGCAGTACGTCGCACACTCAAGAATAATTAATCTTTAACTACACATAAACATGGAGACACCTTTTTTTACACAATGCTTGTTTGAGTTCATCGGTACGATGGTGCTCATTCTGATGGGTGACGGAGTCGTTGCCAACCACTCCTTGAAGGGAACAAAGGGTAATAACGCAGGCCTGATCGTAATCACTTTGGCATGGGGTCTTGCCGTTATGACAGGTGTGCTGATTGCTGGTCCTTACTCTGGCGCACACCTTAGCCCTGCCGTTACATTGGGCTTTGCCATTGCGGGTTCGTTCCCCTGGGCGCACGTTGCGGGATATGTCGTAGCACAGATGCTCGGTGCATTCTGCGGTGCAACGCTGGTGTACATCTATTATAAGGATCACTTCGATATTACGGACGATCCTGCTACCAAGCTCGGTATCTTCTGTACCATCCCCGCCATCGAAAACAAGGGCCGCAACTTCTTCTGCGAGTTGGTTGCTACTATGCTTTTGATCTTCGT
>JAGBYV010000285.1 GCA_017628595.1 Alistipes sp. | reverse complement strand
GAAGTCTTTGCTCTGCATGAAAGTCGCGCTTCTGGCGTATAGCTCAGGAAACGCTTTTTTCATCTGAAGCATTTTGGGCAGAGTGAATACCGGAGTTGATTTATTTCCGCAGAGCGCGAGCAGTTCTTTCCCGAACTTATCCGTGCCGGTCACCTCTACATACTGCAGACCCCCCTGTTCCGTGTGCAGAATAAGAAGGAGAACTTCTACTGCTATACCGACGAGGAGCGTCAGAAGGCAATCAAGCGTTGTGGCGCAAGTGCCGAGATTACGCGATTCAAAGGTTTGGGTGAGATCTCGCCCGAGGAGTTCAAGGATCTCATAGGTGAGAATATGCGTCTGGACAAGGTGCGCCTGACGAAGGATGATCCCATCTCTGATATGCTGGAGTTCTATATGGGTAAGAACACCTTCGAGCGCCAGAACTTTATTGTAAACAATCTCCGTATTGAGGAGGATATCGAAGAGCAAATAGCATAACACAAGCGTAAATGGCTGAGAATATAGATATTAAAAACGAGAATCTGGCTATCGCCCCGACTGTGGAAACTGCCCCGCAGGCGACATCTCGCGCAGAGAGCAAGTATGATCGTCTGATGGGCGAGGAGGGCGTACGTAAACTTACGGGTATGTACAAGAACTGGTTCTTGGACTACGCCTCGTATGTTATCCTCGAGCGTGCCGTGCCACATGTCGATGACGGATTGAAACCCGTGCAGCGCCGTATCCTGCATACGATGAAGAAGCATTGTGCCGATGGTGTACGCACCAAGGTGCAGAGCATCGTGGGTGATGTGATGAAGTACCATCCTCATGGTGATGCTTCAATCAAGGATGCGCTGGTGCAGCTGGGTCAGAAGGGTCTGCTTATTGATACGCAGGGTAACTGGGGTAACATCCTTACGGGTGATGATGCCGCAGCGGGTCGTTATATCGAGGCACGACTGTCGAAGTTTGCCCTCGATGTTGTCTATAATAACAAGACAACAGAGTGGATGCGTTCATACGATGGTCGCAACGAGGAGCCTGTAACCTTGCCGGTAAAGTTCCCACTCTTGTTGGCACAGGGTACTGAGGGTATTGCCGTAGGTCTGGCATCGAAGATCCTGCCGCATAACTTCAATGAACTAATCTCTGCATGTATTGCCCATCTCAAGGGTGAGGATTTTCAGCTTCTGCCCGACTTCCCGACTGGCGGCCTGATGGATGCAAGTCGTTACAACGACGGTCTGCGCGGTGGAGCGGTAAAGGTGCGTGCCCGCATCTCTAAGATTGACAAGCGTACGCTTGCTATTACCGAGATCCCCTTCTCTACCACTTCGGAGTCGATCAAGGACTCTATCCTGAAGGCTAATGAGAACGGCAAGATTAAGATAAAGAAGGTTGATGATTTGACGGCCGACAAGGTGGAGATTATAATCCATGTGGCAAATGACGAGTCGAGCGACAAGACCATTGATGCGCTCTACGCCTTCACTTCGTGTGAGGTCTCTATCTCGCCCAATGCCTGTGTGATCATGGATGAGAAACCCCATTTTATGGGCGTAAAGGATATTCTTCGCCACTCGGCTGACCATACACGTAATCTGCTTGGCCGAGAGCTGGAGATTCGTTTGGATGAACTCAACGAGGCCTGGCATGCCGCATCGCTCGAGCGCATCTTTATCGAGAATAAACTCTACGAACTTATCGAGGGCCGTCGTACGCCCGAGGAGGCTTATGCTGCCGTGGATAAGGGCTTGGAGCCGTTCAAGAAGTTGCTGCGCAGAGAGGTGACGATGGAGGATGTAAAGCGCCTGACGGAGCTTAAATTCATCCGCATATCGCGTTTCGATAAGGATAAGAACGACAACGAGATTAAGCGTATTGAGGAGGATATCAAGGCTACGCAGTACGATCTGGATCATCTTACTGATTATGCCATTGCCTATTATAAGCGCATCGGCGAGAAGTATGGCAAGGGTCGTGAGCGCAAGACCGAGATTCGTGAGTTCGATACCATTGAGGCTACTAAGGTGGCTGTTACAAATGCTAAGCTCTATGTCGATAGGGCAGAGGGCTTCTTCGGTATCGGTAAGGGTATGAAGGATGCCGAGTTTGTCTGCGACTGTAGCGATATTGACGATGTGATTGTAATCCTCAAGGATGGCCGCTATGTGATAAAGAAGGTGGCCGATAAGGACTTCTTCGATAAGAATATCTACTATATCGGCGTCTTTAAGCGTAATGATGAGCGCACTATTTACAACGTCCTCTACCGCGATGGTCGTCCCGGCAGTGCCATTATGATGAAGCGCTGCGCGATCAAGAGTATTACACGCGACAAGGTTTACGATTTGACCAAGGGCACTCCCAAGAGTGAGATTATTTACATGTCGGTCAATCCCAATGGAGAGGCCGAGGTGCTGAAGATATACTTCCGCCCCCGTCCCCGTCTGAAGAAGGTGATTACAGATCTGGACTTCTCTTCGGTTGCAATTAAGGGCCGTCAGAGTCAGGGTAACCTCTTCTCGCGTTATAGCATCCATAAGATTGTACTCAAGGAGAAGGGTACATCGACGCTCGGCGGTCAGAATATCTGGTTTGACGAGGATGTGCGTCGCCTCAATGTTGATGGTCGCGGCCTGTTGCTCGGCGAGTTCAAGGGCGATGATAAGATTGTGGTGTGGACATCGAAGAACCAGTACTACATTACTGGTTTCAGCGTAGATCAGCACTTCCCCGATGAGACCATCCGTGTGGAGAAGTTCGTTGCAGGTCGTATCTATAGCCTCTGCTATTACGATCGAGAGCAGAAGTACTACTATATGAAGCGCTTCCAGCTGGAGGCAAGCGAGAAGTTGCAGTCGTTCCTTGATGAGGATTCGTTGGCCGATTTCGTATGTATTACAGGCGTTGAGGGTGCTAAACTTATAGTTACATATCAGGGTGCTCATGCTGCGCGTCCTGCCGATGAGGTGGATGTGGATTCGTTCATCGGCGTCAAGAGCCATCGTGCCAAGGGTAAGCGTATTACCACTTACGATGTGGCATCGTTGTCATTCCTCGAGCCTGAACTCCCGCCTCAGAGTGAGACTGCGGAGCCTATGGAGGATGATGCCCCCGAGGTAGATCTCGACAGCATGAATGAGGCTGTAGCAGCGCGTGATGAGGAGAATCCCGTTGAGGAGTCGCCGATGGAGGTGCATGAGCATGTGCTGACGATTGATTCAGAGCAGTTGAACCTCTTTTAATGTGCGGCCATGAAGCTCTTTCTGATTGGATATATGGGCTGCGGCAAGAGTTCGCTGGGGCGTAAGATTGCCAAGGCTTGCGATGTGGAGTTCTACGATATGGACTCTATGATTGAGCAGCGTGAAGGTGCATCGGTGAGTGATATATTTCACTTTGCCGGAGAGCAGTATTTCCGCGAAAAGGAGCGAGCCCTGATTGAGGAGTTTGGCTCGATGGAGGGAGATATGGTCATCTCTACGGGCGGTGGTGCGCCGACTTGGGAGGATAATATGGAACGCATGAATGAGATTGGCGTGTCGGTCTACCTGCGACGCACGGCAAAGCAGATAGCCTCGCGCTTGAGCCCTCATGGTCGTTATAAGCGCCCTAAGTTGCGTGGCCTGAATGACGAGGAACTGGTTGCCTTCATGACTACCAATATGGCAGAGCGAGAGCCTTTTTATTCGCGTGCAACCATCACGCTCGATTGCGAGGAGATGAGCGATGAGCGCCTGGTGGAAACGATAATTGATTTAGTTAAAAAGAATGAATAACAACCCGATAGGTCTCTATGATTCAGGTTTTGGCGGGCTTTCGGTGTGGCGCGAGCTGCATCGTGCTCTGCCCAATGAGTCGTTGATATATCTGGGTGACGGAAAGAATTGTCCCTACGGCTCGCGTCCTGCGGAGCAGATCCGTCAGCTGGCTGAACAGGCGGTCGGCGATCTGTTGCAGCGAGGTTGCAAGATGGTTGTGGTGGCGTGTAATACGGCTACGGCAGCCGCGATAGTGCACCTCAGAGAGAAGTTTGCCGATGTCCCTATAGTGGGCCTGGAACCTGCGATAAAGCCGGCATGTCGTATGACCAAAACCAAGGTTGTTGGAGTGATTGCTACCGAGCGAAGCCTGCAAGGCGAGAAGTTTCTCTCTACGCTGGCACGTTATGGCGAGGGCGTTGAGGTCATAAAGTCGGTTGGCGAGGGCTGGGTGGAGGCCGTGGAGCAGAGCGAGGAGCATACTGCAAAGACAGAGCTGGCGGTGCGTCGTGTCGTGGAGCCTATCATTGAGCGAGGAGCTGATGTACTCGTGCTGGGATGTACGCATTATCCTTTCCTGAAGGATGTTGTGTGCCGTGTTGTCGGCGATCGCAATGTGGCGGTGATAGACTCGGGTGAGGCAGTGGAGAAACGTGTGGAGAGCCTTCTCGATGAGTATGACTTGAGGGCTAATGAGGATAACCAGCCTCGATTGGAGTTTGTGACCTATGCCGACAAGCAGTATTGTGATCGCTTAAGGCAGAAGGCCATGCAGGGTTTGTAGTGATCCTTATCGGCAGCGTCTGGCTGCAGTAATGAAAATATTTTCTAACGTTACATCTGGGCATATGCCCGCATATCATAAATTTGTTATGGCACAACGTGTTACTAAAAATACCAAAACCAAGGGTAAGGCTGCAACCGCAGCGGCAAGTGCAACGCCTGCTCCAAATGACAATATGTCGTGGATGGCGGGTTTTGTTCTGCTCATCGTAGGTCTGTTTTCGGTGGTGTCGGTTCTGTCGCACTTCCTGCACTGGTCATCTGATTTGTCAGCATTGCGTAATGATCCCTCCCTCTCGGGCGAGGAGATCCCCTTTGAGAACATCTGCAGCAGCCTGGGTGCAAATGTCGCTTATTTGATGGTTGATGCTTCGTTTGGTATCTTTGGTGTCGTTATTCCCATCGTGCTTACGGTGCTTGGCTGGCGTATATTCAGAAAGAAACCGTTGCATCTGAACCACTTTGGGTTGAGCGCTGCGCTGCTGTTGATCATGGGATCGCTGACGCTGGGGCTTGTTGCGATGAAATTCTCTATTCCATACGATATCGGTGGCGAGTTGGGTCAGGCTTGTGCCGCAGATCTTATGTCGCTCATAGGCGTCTTTGGTACTGTGCTGGTGCTTATTACGGGCTGGATTTTGACGGGCGTATTTATCAATCGTAATTTCCGCCGTATAGTCGATGGAATCGGTGATGGCGTTGAGAAGCAGGGTGATCGTATGAAACGAGTAGTGGAGGATGCCATTGCAGCACGCAATAAGATGGCTCAGGAGCAGCCCGAATCAGATGAGCAGCCTACGGTAGAGTCGCAGCCCGTAGTAGAGCCTATATCTCAGCCTGTTGTAGCAGAGCCTGCGCCCCAGCCAGTTTTGTCGCGCCCCGTAGAGGAGAGTAAGACGGCAGAACGCCCTCTTACAATGAATGAGTATTTGGCGGCTAAGCGTGAGGAGCAGATTGGACACCCCGATTATGGCCGTACCATGCCCGAGCCTGACTTCTATATCGAGGGTGAGCAGCAGGAAAGCACCGCTGAGCAGATAGAGGAGGTGAATAGAGAGGATCTGCCTAAGTATGAAGACGATGGCATTGATATTATCCCTTCAGAAACTATTAAGCCCGCACCCATTGATGTGGAGGCTCTATTGGCTGCCAGAGAGCAGGAGCGCATTGAGCGTTCGCTTGATGAGCAGGGATTTGCTGTCGTGCAGCGCGACGTGCCTGCATCTGTGCCCGCCGAAACGTCGCCCGCAGAACTCCAGGCGGCAGATCAGGAGGAGGATGGTTTTTATGTGGAGCCATCGGCGGAGACTGTCGAGCAACCTATTAAGCCATCGTCACCTGCTACGCCAAAGAGCTCAAGCAGTGATGATATTGTAGTTACCGTACGCGAGAATGCCGTGCGTCGCGTGGCAGAGGAGGATATAGATATGAATCTGTATGATCCCTTGCGCGATTTGGAGACTTATAAGAAACCCTATGTGTCGCTCTTGGAGGATTACAAGTCACCTCATAAGGTGAGTGATGCGGAGATATATGACAATAAGTGCCGTATTGAGGAGACTCTGAAGTATTTCGGTATTCCCATCAATGATATTCAGGCAACTGTCGGCCCAACGGTTACTCTCTACGAGATTGTGCAGGCGCAGGGTGTCAAGATCTCTAAGGTGCAGGGACTGGAGAAGGATATAGCTCAGAGTCTGCGTGCGCAGGGTATTCGTATCATCGCCCCCATTCCGGGACGTGGTACGATCGGTATTGAGGTGCCCAACCGTGACAAGCAGATTGTGTCGATGTACTCGGCTATATGTTCGGAGGAGTTCCAGCACACTAAAATGGAGCTGCCGGTAGTGATTGGCCGCACGATACAGAATACTAACTTTACATTTGACCTTGCCAAGATGCCCCACCTTTTGGTAGCTGGTGCTACGGGACAGGGTAAGTCAGTGGGATTGAATGCCATTATCACCTCTTTGCTCTATAGTAAGCATCCGGCACAGCTCAAGTTTGTGATGATTGACCCGAAGATGGTTGAGTTCTCGGTATATAACAAGCTGGAGCGTCACTTCCTGGCAAAGATGGAGTCAGAGGATGAGGCTATTGTTACTGATCCGAAGAAGGCCGTATATGTACTCAATTCACTCGTTGAGGAGATGGGCCGCCGTCTGGAGTTGTGTAAGATGGCTACGGCACGTAATATTGTTGAGTATAATGAAAAGTTCACAGCACGTCGTCTCAATCCCAATAAGGGACACCGCTTCCTGCCCTATATCGTGGTTATTGTCGACGAGTTTGCCGACCTTATCATGACCGCCAAGGAGGTGGAGGTGCCTGTTATGCGTCTGGCACAGAAGGCGCGAGCCGTTGGTATTCACCTTATCATTGCCACGCAGCGCCCTGATGTGCGAGTGATTACGGGTGGTATTAAGGCCAACTTCCCCTCGCGTATCGCGTTCCGCGTGATTCAGATGATAGACTCGCGTACCATTATCGACCAGCCGGGAGCAAATCAGCTCATTGGTCGTGGCGATATGCTCTTCTCGAAGGATGGTGAGCTTACTCGTGTACAGTGTGCATTGGTTGAGACCAAGGAGGTGGAGCGCCTGGTGGATTATATTGCCAAGCAACAGGGATATACCGAGGCGTATCCTCTGCCCGATTATACTCCCGAGGCTGGAGGCGACGGAGCGGGTATGGCATCCGATGGTGAGAGTGGTGCTCCGATGAAGTATGACTCTCTGTTTGGAGTGGTGGCAAGTGCAGCCGTAACCAACGGAATAATATCCACATCCTCTTTTCAACGTAATTACGAGGTGGGATTCAACCGTGCTGGTCGTATTATGTTGCAGTTGGAGCGTGCCGGTATCGTAGGCCCGCAGATGGGTGCGAAACCGCGCGAGATTAAGTTCTACGATTTGCACTCGCTGGAGGCTAAACTGCAGGAATTAGGCGTATTTTAGGTGTGTGCGT
>JAGBYV010000284.1 GCA_017628595.1 Alistipes sp. | reverse complement strand
GCACACCGGGGATAGAGATACGCTCGCGCTCAATCTCCAGCTCCTCTACCTTGCCTGTCATCAGGCGCTTAACGCCCAGACGAACCTTTGTGCCGGGCGTACCCTTAAGCTTCGACGACACCTGATCGGTCGTGGCACGGGTCACATCCTCACCATCGATGGTGACGAACTTATCGCCAATCTTCAGGCCCGCCTTATCCGAGGGCGAACCCTTGTAGGGCTGGGCGATGACAACACCACTGCTATCGCGCTTCATACGAATCGTGGCACCGATACCGCCATACTTACCCGTAGCCTGAAACTCAAAATCCGACATTGCCTGCTCGGACATATACTCGGTGTATGGATCCAGATTGCGAACCATACCCATCGCTCCATCCTGCATAAGGTCGTCGGCCGAGACCACATCAACATACTGCGTCGATAGCTCGCGCATCATGTTGACCATAATCTCCATGTTGCGTCCCAGACCAAAATCATCACGCATAGCCCATATGCCCGTAGCGGCAGAGGCCGCCATGAGCGCCATAAGGCCATATCTCTTCACTCTTTTCATCTTGCTAAAATTTATCTTCCCCACGGACGGTACATAACCTTGGCCACACCGCGACGGATACCCGTAATATTGATCCACTGCGCATACTGCTCCACCACGATCTCATCCTCGAAGAGCATCACAATACGATCCAAAATGCTGGTGGCGCGAAAGACCATGCGACCTTCGCTCTCCTCGCGCAGTGTGTAGCCGGCGAGGGCCATATTCGCCAACAGCGAGTCACGCTCCTCCTCCATATCGCACTCCACGCGACGCGTCATAAAGCCAAAGCGGGGATAGAGAGCCGACAAAACAACCACGGCCGCCATAAGGAGCTGTCCCCTGGTGGTCTGAAGTGTTGCCACAACATAATCCATCACACTTACGTCCATTCCTCGCATAGTCTTCAGGCTGAGCCATACAACCGCCAAATAGATAACGCAGAAAGCGAGCAAATATTTCACCGCACGAATCAAATATCTCATAATCATAAAGTTTTTACGTTAAACAAATCTTTCTCTTATCGAATCAGCAACACGCGTCATCAGCCATGCAGGCGTAGAGGTAGCACCGCAGATACCTACGCTCTGACAACCCTCGAACCACTCAGGCTGCAACTCGCTCTCCTCCTCTATGTTGTAGCAACGCTCATTGTGCTTGCGACAGACATTGAAGAGTACACGCCCGTTGCTCGACTTCTTTCCACATACGAAGATAACCACATCGAAGCGCGTAACAAACTCGCTGAGCGCCTTCTCGCGGTTTGACACGCGACGGCAGATCGTATCATCCACAACAAGCATATCGTCACTTGCCACACGCTGTTTCATCTTTTCGGCCAGCGACCAGAAGAGAGCAAGACTCTGTGTAGTCTGCGAGAGGAAGAATATGGGACGTGAGAAATCTATCTGCTGAAGATCCTCCTCACGCTCCACAACAATCGTCGGATGCTCGACCTGACCCGTCAGACCGACAACCTCGGCATGGCCTCGCTTACCCAGAATCACAACCTGACCACCCGCACTCTGCATCTGCTCGTGTGCCGCCACAACCTTACGCTGCAGCTGCGCCACCACGGGACACGTAGCGTCAATGATGCGGATGCCGAGCTGCTCGGCACGCTGGTATGTTGTCGGGGGCTCGCCATGGGCACGGATAAAGAGGTCGCGACCGGCAAGATCCGACATATCGTCGTGCGTAACGGTACGCAGACCCAGGCTCTCAAGGCGCTGCACCTCCATACGGTTGTGGACAATATCGCCAAGCGAATAGACCTCGCCACCCAGCTCCTTCAGCGCAGCCTCGGCCTTCGAGATGGCTCGCACCACACCGAAGCAGAAACCCGAATTCTTATCTATCTCAACATACATAGGCTATGCATTTACAATTCCCTCATATCGTTCCATAAACCACGCCATCTGCTCTTCAACACTCATATGGCTATTGTCCAGCACAACGGCATCATCGGCCTGACGCAAGGGAGAGATCTCGCGTGTCATATCGGCCTTGTCGCG
>JAGBYV010000283.1 GCA_017628595.1 Alistipes sp. | reverse complement strand
TCCTCTGATCATCTTCCTGCACGGATTTGGCGATAATGAGAAGGCGTGGCAGATGAATACGCAGATTCTTAAGATCTGCGAGGATAAGAAGATCGCTGCCTGCTTTATAAATGGCGAGAACAAGTGGTATCTCGACATGGGACCGATTGAAAATTACTACTCCCTCGTGGAGGAGGAGGCCCTTGACTTCCTTTACGGTAATTTCAGCTGTCTCTCGAAGGAAAAGCCCTTAGTTATAGCCGGCGTATCTATGGGAGGATACGGCGCGCTGTATCACTATATTAAAAACGTGGATAAGTACGCTGCCTGCGTTGCTCTGTCCCCGGCAATCAGACCCGACCGCCTTGATGAATCAAAGATCGGCACACTTCGGGATCTGTTTTTAGAGTGTAAGGGAAAGGACATGAACGTCTATCTTTCCGTAGGTGAATGTGATTTCATAATCGAAAGTTCAAGAGAGTTCAATGAATTTTTGATTCAAAACGAATTGGGAGTGGAATATAAATTTATTCCTAGTTGCGACCATTCGTGGTACACATGGGCTCATGAGATATTTGAGGTAATCAAGTATCTTGAGAATAAAAAAATAATATAAAGGAGCAAATCTAAATGAAAAACTTTAAGATTAAACTGATCGCTGTACTTTTAGTGCTTGCAACCCTTATGCTTGCAGGCTCGATGATAATGCTCACGAGCATACCCACAGAGAGGTTATCACCCTTGACGCGTGACCACATCTCCAGCATCTTGTCCGTACGCTCGCCACTATCGTGCATCATACCACAACGCTCAATAACGCTACGGTCTGGATACATTACATCGTCAATGTTTACTGCCTCGCTACCCTCCAGTGGCTCGCCATTAGCATCCACAAAGAGATAGCTTAGGTCGCAAACCGTATCGAGCTCGTCATCGCTCATAGCATCCAACACCTCTTCGGTAGCTACCACACTGACATAACCCGTGACATCCATATTGCGGATAGCATTCTCGGGCTTACACATAAAGTTGATGAAATAACGCGCTGCGTGCGTATTCACGGCATACTTAGGGATAACCCAGCCATCGAACCACACAACGCTACCCTCGCGAGGTACGACATAGCCCAACTCTACATCTACCAACGCAGCCTCCTCGATAGCCCATACAGCATCGCCACTCCACATAAGGTTAATCCACGCCTTGTTCTGCGTCATCATCTCCTTACCGAAGTCGGCCTCCCAGCCTGCAACAAGTTCCTTCATACGCTTGAGGTAGCTCTCCACCAAGGCTATAGACTCATCCGAGTCATCGTACATAAGTTCCCTAATGGTCTCCAATGGCAGGTACTCATCCTCGCCTAACAGACCAGCCTCGCGGGCCTCCAAAGTCTTGGCATAAATGAGGATTGGCGAATATACATCGCGGAAGGCATCCTTCACGAGAATCTTGCCACTGAGCCTTTCATCGAACATCAGCGCCCATGTCTCGGCCTCCTCATGATCGACAAATGCTGCGTTATAGAGGATACCCGTAGTACCCCACATATAGCCCACGGCATACTCCATAGGGTTGATACCCTCGGGAGCCTCGAGCGTCTTAAAAAGATTGGTAATATAGGGCGATACGCAACCCAAATAGTTTATGTCTCGTGCGTCAAGCTCCGAGATAAACTCCTCGGTGACGACAGGCTGTAGTAGCTCATGCGCCAACATTCGCTCGATGATATACTCCGAAGGGCAAACAACATCGAAATCGGCACCACCATTCTCAATCTTGGCGAGCATAACCTCGTTGATATCGAATGTCTGATAGATAACCGTAACAGGCTCTCCAGTCTGCTCCTCGTACCACTCCTCGAACTCGAGGATGAGATCCTCGTCGATATAATCGCCCCAATTATAGACCTTGAGCGTATGCTCACGTTTGAAGTCATCACAACCCACAAAGAGCAAGCATAGAAGTAGGCAGCACACAACGTGCAGAGCCTTATATACCATATTTTTCATCGGCGAACAGGGTTTTTAGGCTTCAGCGCAGCCTGCTGCTGCTCGGCGCGACGAGCCTGACGGTGTGAACGATAGTTTACCACGATGAGCAGGATAAGCACCACAACCAAGATAATGGTAGAGAGCGCACGCAGCTCGGGAGTAAGACCACCCTTGCGGGCATCGGCATAGATATATGTCGAAAGCGTCTGAAGACCATCCGTACCATTGGTAAAGATAGTTACGGCAAAGTCATCAATCGAGAGCGTAAAGGCAAGGATAAAGCCCGAAATCATACCCGGACGAATCTCGGGAATGATGACACGGCGCAGAGCCTGGAAGGGGGTTGCACCGAGGTCGAGAGCAGCCTCGTAGATATTTGGATTCATCTGCGTAAGACGTGGCATAACGCTTAGCACCACATAGGGGGTACAGAAGGCGATATGCGCCAAAATCACCGTGGTATAGCCCTGCGTAATACCCATAGATACGAAGAGCAGGAAGAGCGAGATACCTGTAATGATATCGGGGTTAAGAATCGGAATGTTATTCACGAAGTTGATAACCTTACGCTTGCCGTAGCGCAAGTCGTTGATACCGATAGCTGCCACCGTACCAAGCAACATAGATACTGTAGCTGCTATAAACGCGATGATAAAGGTATTCTTAATGGCATCGAGCAACGAGTAACGCACACCTCCCGAGAAGAGCGAGGCATAGAGCTCTGTAGAGAAACCTGTCCAGTTGCCCAGAACCTTAGACTCCGTGAACGAGAAGATGGCGATGATGACGATAGGCGCATATAGCATCACCAACAACAGAAGTAGGTATGATGTCGATAGTAACTTCTTCATATTATAGCAATCCTCCATCATTTGCCGCATCCTCGGATGACGCATCACCGAAGAGCGTGGTTATACCTATGATCACAAGCATAATGAGCGACAATGCCGCGCCGTAGTGCCACATGCCGTTGTTAATATTCTCCTGAATGGTCGTACCAAAGAGCTTGATATTGTTCATCGTGAGTAGCTCGGCAATAGCGAATGTCGAGATTGTCGGCATAAAGACCATCATCACACCACTTACAATACCGGGCATCGATAGCGGGAATACCACATGGCGGAATACCTGGCGGGGCGTTGCTCCCAAGTCCTCGGCAGCCTCGATAAGCGAGGGATCCATCTTCTGCAAAACGTTGTAGATAGGATAGATCATAAATGGCAGGAAGTTGTAGACCATACCAAAGATGAGCGCACCCTCACCCAAAGGGAGTGTGAGGAAGTCAAAGAGTGCAACAGTTGCCAAGGTACGTACAAGCACGTTGATCCACATCGGCAAAATAAAGAGCATCACCACAACGCGAGCACGCGCTGGGCGCATGCGCGAAAGTATGTAGGCTGCGGGATAGCCCAAAGCCAGAGATATGATAGTGGTGATAAGGGCAATACCGATAGAGTAGATGAAGGATGAGATGTTCTATACTCAGCTTGCTCAAATCAACGGGAGCGGGATTTTTATAAGTTTCAATTTTTTCAAATATAATTCTTAATGTGAATCTAAGGTTATACACG
>JAGBYV010000282.1 GCA_017628595.1 Alistipes sp. | reverse complement strand
GAAAATACCTCGATCTGAGCATTGATCTGATCTACCAAATTTTTCATATTAATAGTTGTTAAGTGGTTATAATCTGTGCAAATATAGGAAAAATTCTAATAACCAAATAATTTTCAACGAAAAATCGTGGATAAAAAGCATTTACGAGTTTTTTACACCACAAAAAAGCCTCTCTAATGGCATATTTTTTGACTATCGCAGATAAAAAAATAGTTATCTACGATGCAAAAATTGTTTTTTCATTTACTCCTGGCCATGGCCTGCCTTCTACCTTCGTGCAAGAGAGGCAAAACCCCACCCGCAGCGCCTCTGCAGATAGCCGTAGCTACGGCTCGCGAGGATAGTATTACGATGCGATACAGCTTTGCCACGCATCTACGATACAACTACGAGGTCGTAATCGAGCCGCGCGTCAGCGGCTACCTGATGCAAAAACACTACGCCGATGGGCAGATGGTGCCACGCGGAGCGTTGCTCTTCGAGATTGACGCCTCGCAACTGCGCACATCGCTTCTATCGGCCGAGGCAGAGCTTGCCGCAGCCATAGCCGAGCAGGAGTCGGCACGCAGCGACTATGAACGTGCCATACCCCTTGCACGGCTGGAGGCTATCAGCGCTTCACAGCTCGACACCTACCGAGCCTCAGCAGCCTCAGCCGAGAGCCGTGTGCGTGCAGCCCGCGAGCAGGTCAAAAGCGCGAGTCTGCAGGTTGGCTATACACGCATATATGCACCCATAAGTGGCATTGTGGCGCATAGCAACGCTCACGCGGGCGATTACGTGGGGCCAGGCACGCAGTTCTCCACGCTGACGACCATCGTGGCCACCGACACACTCACGGCCGATGTAGCCATCCCCACATCGCTATATATGCGCTACAAACATGATGCGTCATCGACCATCGACAACTCCACCCTCCTCTCCAACATACGTCTGCGTATGGCCAATGGAGAGATATACCCCTACGAGGGGCGTTACGACTACACGCGACAGGCCATATCGCCCACCTCGGGCACGATAACCATTGTTGTGGATTTTCCCAATCCCGACAATCGGCTCAAGCCGGGCGAGTATGGTCAGGTGGAGTGCGGCATAGGTCAACGCCAGAGGGTTGTGATGGTGCCCCAGCAGGCCGTGAGCACACAGCAGAACATCCACTCGGTGTGGGTTATCCGCGCTGACAGCACGGCCCAGTGGCGTGAGGTGGAGACGGGTGAGCCTATCGGCAAGGAGTGGATAATTCGGAAAGGCCTATCGCGCGGAGAGCGCGTAGCGGTGGAGGGGCTGCAGAAGCTGCGTAACGGAGAGAGAGTAATACCTAAAACAGAGAGATAATATGGGAGAGTTTTTCATTCGCCGCCCCATCTTCGCCATCTCGATTACGGTGGCCATAACGCTGGCGGGACTCATCTCGCTCTCGCGGCTTGCCATTGAGCAGTTTCCCGACATCACGCCACCCGTTGTGGAGGTGACTGCGTCGTACGTGGGTGCCGATGCGCAGAGCGTAAACAACACCGTGGCAACGCCTCTGGGCGAGCAGGCTATCGGTGCCAGCGACCTGGAGTACATGCAGACCACAAGCGCCAACGATGGTTCGATGTCGATGCAACTCACCTTCGAGGTGGGCTCATCGCCCGATATGGATGCCATCTTCACGCAGAACGACATCTCCTCGGCTATGGCTTCGCTGCCCGAGGCGGTGAGCGAGCAGGGTGTTGTGGTGCAGAAGAGCAATACGGGTTTTCTGATGGTCTATGCCCTGACAAGCGACGGGCGCTACGATGATGGCTTCCTGTCGAACTATGCCTACATCAACCTCAGCAACCGACTCTCGCAGGTAAATGGCGTGGGCAAGGTGCAGATTATGGGCGCTGGCGAATATGCCATGCGCATTTGGATCAACCCCGAGAGGCTGCATTACTATGGTCTTACGGTTGACGAGGTGCTGAGTGCCATACGCACGCAGACGGCCATCTACCCTGCCGGCAAGCTGGGTGCCGAGCCGATGGAGGATGTGGCCTACACCTATACGGTGCGTCTGCCGGCGGCATTCTCTACGGCCGAGGAGTTTGCCGACATAATACTCTCTATTGACGAGCAGGGGCAGGAACTGCGCCTTAAGGATGTAGCAGAGGTGGAGCTTGGCAGCCAGACCTACGCCATACGCTCGCTGATGGGTGGCAATCCCTCGACACTGATTGTCGTCTATCAGGAGCCGGCAAGCAACGCCGTGGAGGTGGGTCGCCGCGTGAAGGAGCTGATCAGCGAGCAGGAGCAGCGACTACCCGACGGAGTGACGATACACACCGTTGTCGATGCCACTCAAAACATCGAGGCGGGCGTGGAGGATATAGCCCGCACGCTGCTGCTGGCGCTGGTGCTCGTCATCGCCATCATCTACATCTTTCTGCAGGATTGGCGCGCTACACTTATTCCGCTGGTGGCCGTGCCCGTATCGTTGGTAGGCGTGTTTATCATCTATCCCCTGCTGGGCTTCTCCTTCAACGTCATCTCGCTGCTGGCGCTGGTGCTCGCCATAGGTCTTGTGGTCGATGATGCCATCGTCGTAATCGAGGCGGCACAGGCAGGCATCGAACGAGGCCTTACGCCCACCGATGCTACACGCGAGGCTATGCGCCGAGTGCAGTCGCCCATCGTAGCCACGACCGTCGTGCTGCTGGCCGTATTCATACCTATATCATTTATGGAGGGTATTACGGGACTTCTTTTGCGACAATTCTCCATTACGCTCGCCACGGCAATATCCATATCGGCATTTAATGCCCTCACCCTATCGCCCGCACTCTGTGCCCTGTTGCTCCGTCCCCGCACGGAGCAGCGAAGTGGGATACTTGCCTATTTTAACGATTGGATAGGACGTATGATTAACCGCTATGAGGAGCGCACCCGAATACTCATCCTACACACCACGCGCACGGCGCTTTTCGTAGTGCTGATGGGAGTATGTATCGCCATAGGATGGCACGCTCTGCCCAAGGGCTTTCTTACCGATGAGGATGAGGGTTATATGATGGTTATGGTCAACACGCCCGAGGCATCATCGCTCAGCACCACGCTGCGCGCCATGCAGCACGCCGAGCAGCTCATTGCCCAGCATCCGGCGGTGGAGTACTCGTCGCTGGTTGCCGGATACGATATGATGGCAGGCATAGAGCGCTCATCGTCAGGTGTTATATTCGTTGTACTGAAGGACTTTTCGCAGCGACACACCACGGCTGCTGAGCTTGCCTCAGAGCTCAACGGCGAGCTATACACAGCCATCCCCGAGGCCGAGTGCTATGCCATCATTCCACCCTCGATACCGGGTCTGGGCATCACATCCGACCTCTCGCTGCAGTTGCAGGATCTCGAGGGTCGTGGCACAGCCTACCTCTACGAGCATACGCTGGCGCTGATGGATTCGCTCAGGCGGGATAAGAGCATCGCCAAGGTGAGCACACAGTTCAGCGCCTCGACACCGCAACGTCTGCTCAACGTCAACCGCACGCAGGCCATGAGCGAGGGCGTGGAGCTGGAGCAGATCTACACCACGCTATCGACACTTCTGGGTGGCACCTATACGGGCAACTTCAACCGTTTTGGCCGACAATATCAGACCTACGTTCAGGCATCGGCCCTCAGCCGCAAGGATGCCCGCTCGCTGGACTCCTACTTCGTGAGCAACTCGCACGGCGAGAGTGTACCGTTGTCGGCTCTGGTGAGTGTGAAGGATACCGTGGGTGTGGAGTACATCACACAGTTTAATCTCTACGAGTCGATACCTCTGTCGATCTCGGCTGCCAAGGGCGCATCGTCGGGCGATGTGATGGAGCGCACAGAGGCTATCGCCCGCAGGGTGTTGCCACCAGATGTAGGCACATCGTGGAGCGGACTCTCCTACCAGCAGGCCAAGGCAAGGCGTGGCGGCGGAGTGGTGTATGCCATAGCCATCATATTTGTCTATCTGGCTCTGGCGGCTCTGTATGAGAGCTGGACCCTGCCCATAGCCATCCTGCTCAGTGTGCCCGCAGCCATAGCCGGAGCCCTGGCTGCCATGCTGGCAGCACACGCCATAGAGGTGCAGTATGTAAATAATGTATATGTGCAGATTTCGCTCATCATGCTCATCGGCCTGGCGGCCAAGAATGCCATTCTGGTGGTTGAGTATGCCGACCGCATACACTCCTCCGCTGCCCGGCCATATGCCGAGGCGGCCATCGAGGCTGCGCGCGAGCGTGTAAGACCCATCATCATGACGGCTTTGGCCTTTGTACTGGGTATAGTGCCGCTGATTCTTGCGTCGGGAAACTTCTCCGTTGCACGCAACATTATGGGCGTAGCACTTGCTGGCGGCATGATCGCAGCCACCGCCGCAGGCATATTTCTCTATCCGGCGGCATACTATCTGGTGGAGAGCATAACACAAAAAAAGAGATAGCTATGAAACGACTTTTAACGCTCCTTTCGCTACTGCTTGCGGGCTGTTCGCTGGGGCTCAATACGGCCAAGGTCACAATGCCCGAGAGCTACATATACTCTACAGAGCAAACCCGCAACCCAGAGCTGCAATCGCGCTGGTGGCTCATCTTCGAGGACGAGCGGCTCGATTCGATTATAACTTTTGCCCTGGAGCACAACCGCGACCTGCAGGTGGCTGCATCGCGCATCGTTCAGGCACACTACAACATCGCAGCCACACGCTCGGCGCTACTCCCCTCGCTGGGGGTCACCCTCCAGGCCGAGGGGCAGCGCACACCGCCACTCTCGGAGCAGGGCGAGTTTCTGCTCGGTCAGGGGGTGTCGTGGAACACGGCACTGATTGGGGCGCTGCGCCACACCTCCCGTCAGGCACGAGCCGAATACCTCTCTACGGAGTGGGCATACCGCGCCCTGCGGCTCACGCTCACGCACGAGGTGGCAACGGCCTACTTCACACTCATCGAGTCGCAGCAACTGCTCTTGCTTGCACGGCGCACACTGTCGCTACGCCTTCAGGCACAGGCACTGACCGATTCGCTCACACTCTATGGTTTTGCATCGGGGCTTGACCGCGAGCAGGCGCGTAGCCTTGTGAGTGAGGCCGAGGCCGACGTGGCGCAGTATGAGCGGGCGCTTGGCGTAGCACAACTATCGCTCTCGACACTTATGGGCACCACACCACAGCCCCCACCCACTGACACGCTCCCGATGCCTTCGCTACCGCAGGCAATACCTACGGGCATACCATCAGAGCTCCTTACGCGCCGACCCGACCTTATGCAGGCACACTATGAGTTGCAGGCCGCCGCCGCAGCCGTAGGCATAGCACGCAGCCAGCGCTTCCCGAGCATCTCGCTGACCGAGAGTGGCGGACTCTTTGGTCGCAACGTGCGGGATGTATTTACCAATGGCGAGTGGGCGTGGAACATAACGGCCTCGCTCACCCAGCCCCTCTTCTCGTTTGGGCGACTGCGCCGACGCGAGCAGATGGCACGCGAGGCATACCGCCAGACGGCTCTGCAATATGAGCAGTCGGTACTTCAGGCGCTCGAAGATGTCGAGCAGGCACTGACCACGATCTCCACACTACGCCTACAGGGCGAGCACTATGCCCGCTACGTGGAGCATAATGCCGCGATAGCCTCGCTTCAGGAGGCTCTCTACCGGCGCGGAATGAGCAACTATCTGGATGTAATCACCACGCAGCAGACGTGGTACGCCTCTGAGCAACTATTCACGCAGATTGCCATGCAGCAGTATCAGGCCATTGCCAATCTAGTGCTGGCGCTCGGTGACGGGTGGCAGGAGTAGGTTTTACTAAAGATTTGTTTTGAATTTTGGATTAGGAAGTTTATCTTTGTCTAAGTATGACAGCACAAACCATCATAGTCTATATCATAGGCGCAGCCGTTGCAGCATGGCTTGTGCGTGCCATTGTGCGTGGCTTTAGAGCCCGCAAGTACACCAAGTGTACGGGGTGCGACGACAATCAGTGTCCCTATCGCAACTCGCCAGACAAAGAGTGTAAATAGATAACAAAACATAAAACCTAATTTCTCAAATGAGACAGATTACCATTGCCGTTGACTCATTCAAAGGCTCACTCTCATCCTACGATGTGGCGTGTGCTGCCGAGCAGGGCATACATAGCGTCGTGCCCCACTGTAAGGTGAAAAAGATCTCTATTGCCGACGGAGGCGAGGGCACTGCCCAGGCGCTCATCTCGACGCTACGGGGCGAGTGGCGCGAAGTGCGTGCTCACGACCCCCTGATGCGTCCCATCACGGCGCGCTACGGAGTGGTGGACGAAGGTCGCACGGCCATAATCGAGATGGCCTCAGCAAGCGGACTGACACTTCTTCGCGCAGAGGAGCGCAACCCTCTGCTTACTACCACCTATGGCACAGGCGAGATGATTGCCGATGCCGTGCGTCGTGGCGCGAGGCATCTGCTCATAGGCATTGGCGGCAGTGCCACCAACGATGCCGGTATGGGTATGCTCGAGGCGCTGGGCTATCGGTTTTACGATTGTAAAGGGCACGTTGTGGCAGGTTGCGGAGCACGCCTTGAGCGCGTAGCAACCGTTGACGCAAGTTGTGCAATGCCAGAGCTTAAGGAGTGCCGACTTGAAGTTGCGTGTGATGTAAAGAATCCCCTCTATGGCCCTCAGGGTGCAGCCCACATCTTTGCTCCGCAGAAGGGTGCTTCGCCATCGGTTGTAGAGCGACTGGACCAGGGACTGAAGAACTTTGCCAGCGTAGTGAATCCCACCGCGGCAGAGGCCGAGGGAGCAGGCGCTGCAGGTGGCCTGGGCTACGCTCTGCAAGCCGTGCTGGGTGCTCGTCTGCGCGCAGGCATAGATATGGTTTTGGATGCTATGCACTTCGACCAGATAATCAGCGGCAGCGACCTTGTGATCACGGGCGAAGGACGCATCGACTACCAGACCGTAATGGGCAAAGCTCCCAGCGGTGTGTTGCAGCGTGCTAAGGCGCAGTCAATTCCCGTAGTGGCTATCGGTGGCTCGGTGGAGGAGTGTGAGGCTCTGCAGCAGAGTGGATTTGCAGCCATTCTGCCCGTAGTGTCGGGACCGATGACACTGGAGCGCGCCATGCAGGAGGATGTAGCCGCACGAGGTGTAAGCCGCACCGTAGAGCAGATTGTAAGATTGTTAAACCTAAACCCCAAACGCCATGAATAGCGCAATAGGAGCCCTTGTGGGCCTTGCCATAGCCATCATCCTTATCACACGCCGTTTCTCGCCCGTCTATTCGCTCTTATTAGGAGCCGTAGCGGGTGGATTAATCGGAGGCATGGGACTGGATTCGACGGTAGCCAATATGATATCGGGCATAAAGGACATTTCGCCCGCCATCATCCGCATCATCGCCGCCGGAGTACTCTCGGGCGTGTTAATCAAGACGGGTGCCGCCACAACCATATCGCACACAATCATCAACCGTCTGGGTAAGCAGCACATCTTCCTTGCGCTGGCCCTCTCGACAATGTTGTTATGTGCCGTGGGAGTATTTATCGACGTGGCCGTAATCACCGTAGCACCCATAGCCATCATTGCTGCCGAGCGAATGGGATTCTCACGTCTGAAGATGCTGCTGGCAATGGTGGGCGGTGGCAAGTGCGGTAACATCCTATCGCCCAACCCCAATACGATCATCGCCGCCGAGAATTTCGACGCGCCACTCTCATCCGTGATGCTTGCGGGTGTGGTGCCAGCCATCATAGGATTGGTAGTTGTGGTATATGTGATTCTGCCCCTGCTGCCCTCCTACGATAGTGGCAGGCAGGCTACCAAGGCCGATCTCTCGGCATCACAGGATGAGTCGCTACCCCCATTCTGGGCATCTATAGCAGCTCCGCTCACGGTCATCGTCCTGCTGATGCTGCGTCCCGTGGCGGGCATAGCCATTGACCCGCTGCTGGCTCTGCCTGCGGGTGGTGTGGTAGGTCTTATCACCACACGCCAATGGCGTAATGCTGCGCAGTGTATGGCCTACGGATTGGAGAAGATGTCGGTTATTGCCGTACTGTTGGTCAGCACGGGTGCCATAGCAGGCATTGTGAAGGCTTCGACGCTGACAGATCTGCTCATATCGGCACTTGGTCAGGGCGAGGCGTCGAGAGTGTTGCTGGCTCCGCTGTCGAGTATTCTGATGTCGGCAGCCACAGCATCCACAACCGCTGGCGCAACCATAGCATCCGCTTCGTTTGCTCCGAGCATTCTGGCATCGGGCATGGCTGCCGTGTGGGGTGCAGCGCTGGTCAACGCAGGTGCTACGGTGCTCGACCATCTGCCCCACGGATCGTTCTTCCACGCTACGGGCGGCTCGATGGAGCTATCGATAAAGGAGATGCTGCGACTAATACCCTATATGACACTCATTGGTCTGACGCTCACACTGCTGATGATTGGCGAGTATCTCATTTTAGGATAACAAAAAAAAGGCTGTCCCGAATGTGTGGACAGCCTTATTTGTTTAATGGGAGCAACTACACGGCAAGCATCATCATCGTCTGCGCAACGAGCACTCGAAGGAACATCACCACGGGATAGACCGTAGCGTAGCTCAGCGAGGGCATATCGCTGCCCGACGTGGTGTTTGAGTAGCCCAGCGCTATGGGGTTGGTCATACTGCCCGACAGACAGCCCATAAGCGTATAGAAGTTCATCTTAAGTCTAAGGCGTGCCACCACACCCACGATAAGCAGCGGCAGCATAGTGATTATAAGACCATAGACCACCCACACATATCCGCCACCCACAACTGCATCGACAAAGCCATCGCCGGCACCGATACCCACACCTGCAAGGAACATAGCCAGACCCACCTCGCGAAGCATAAGGTTGGCACTCACCGTCGTGTAGGTGACAAGGTGGAAATGGGGACCGAAGCGGCCGATGAGAATAGCAACGATGAGCGGGCCGCCGGCAAGTCCCAGCTTAACGGGCTGCGGCACATTCATCAGCGGCAAAGAGCCGAGCAACACACCCAGGGCAATGCCGAGGAAAATGGTGATAAGATGCGGCTCGCGCAGCTGCTTGAGCGAGTTGCCCAGCACGTGCGCCACCTGCTCGATAGCGGTCTCGTTACCCACGACCATCACCTTATCGCCAATCTGCAACTCCATACCCTGATACGGCACAAGGTCGATGCCGGAACGTGTCACACGCGTAATGTTGATGCCATAGCGCGAGCGCAGACGCAGATCGGCAAAGGTCTTGCCATTGATCTCGGCCTTGGTGATGAGGATACGACGCGAGACGAGCTGCGACTGCAGGTCGGAGCCTGCACCCCACTCCTCCTTGCTGATCTCGACGGTCTGACCCAGGAACGCCACCACAGCCTCGCGATCGTCGGGCGAGCAGATAAGACGCAGACGCTCGCCTACCCTTAATACACTCGAGCCATCGGCAATGGTGATCGAGCCATCCTCGTGCATAATACGCGAGATGACAAACGAGCGGTTTATCAGCTCACGCATATGGGCAATGGTGTGACCCTCGAGGGCTCCATTGGTAAAGGTAACGGACAAACGCTCGATGTTGGTCTGCTCGGCACGCATAGCCTCCAGAATCTTATTCTCCTCTTTGAAATCTACGCGCGGGAGCGAGCGTATGAGGATGAGCGAGAGGATAACTCCCACAACACCCATAGGATAGGCCACGGCATAACCCATCGCTATATCCTGATCGGCAATGCCCGTCATATCGCTATAGGCCTGCTGAGCAGCACCCAGTCCCGGAGTGTTGGTCACGGCTCCCGACATAACGCCTATCATCGTGGCAAGAGGTGTACCCGTTGCAAGGTGAATAACATAGGTAGTCAGAGCACCCAGCGCCACCACACTAACGGCACAGGCCAGAAGTCGCAGACCGCCCTGCTTGAAGGATGAGAAGAAACCCGGACCCACCTGCAATCCGATAGAGAAGATAAACAGAATGAGGCCGAACTCCTTGATGAAGTGCAGCGTATTGTGATCCACACGCATACCGAAGTGGCTCACGGCGATGCCGGCAAAGAGAATCCACGTCACACCAATGGAGATGCCGCCAATCTTGATCTTTGAGAGAAACATGCCCAGTGTGATGACTATCGATAGCACCAGCACCGTGTGGGCTATACCCTCGCCCATAAAGAGCGAATGTAACCAATCCATAACAATAAAAATTAACTAAAACTAATCCTAACCCCATAAGGGCGCACTCACACCCATCATGAGAGCGCAAAGTTAACGCAAAAAATGGTAATAACACCAAATTTCTCACCATATATACCACCGCGAGGGAAGGATCAAGGCGATGGAGGTTTAGTGTCAATATTTTGCACGGATAAAAATTTTCACTATTTTTGCAGTGTCAAAGCAGGGGGCGACCGGTTTTGACAGCTTGCAGAGTTTGCTGGTAAGCACGTCGAGCATTGTGTGGGGTCTCGTAAATCGCAACACTCAAACTACAAATGGCAATAATAGCTATGCACTCGCTGCCTAATTTTCAAGGAAAATTGGCTTAATCCGCGGGCCCCAGGAGGTCTGTGGACGAGTATCCCGGTGGGCGACTGCGCCCTTTAGTTGCTCATCATATGGGGTATCATCTTTTAAGGGATAGTGCGGCATGTGTCTCGGTTGTCGTGCGAAATTTTAGGGACTGCGGTGTGGGTCAGGTCGTCTGTGGCCATCCCACGCAAGAGGATTAAGCGCAGAATAAACGTGTAGAAAGCCTTCGGGCTCCGAGTTTGGACGCGGGTTCGACTCCCGCCGCCTCCACTTTTTGATGGGGACTTTATCGACGAATGAGCGCAGAATCTGAGATTCTGCTTATCAAAAAGTCATTTTCGATCACCCCTCCTAAAGATCCTCCCCT
>JAGBYV010000281.1 GCA_017628595.1 Alistipes sp. | reverse complement strand
CTCGGCACGGTGGATATGACCATCGGCGGCACGTTCTCTTCGCCCAAGGTGGGAATCGATATGGAGAGCCTTGCTAAGCAGGCAGCACAGCAGGCTACCGAGAAAGTAGTTGAGAAGCTGGGCGAAAAACTCTTTGGTGGCAAGAGTGAGAATGCCGATGGTACTGCATCGGAGGATGCCGCAACGGAGGAGCCTACCAAGCAGCAGAAGGCAGCCGAGACCGTGAAGGGTGTACTGAACCTACTTAAGAAGAAAAATTAATATGCGAAAAACAATCTTACTTATTGCTATGTTGTGCGCGGGCTTGGTGGCTCGTGCACAACTTACGTTTGAGAATCAGCGTCCCGTCCTCTCGCTTGGCGGACGTGCGGTTATTGAGGCGCCCGAGGAGGGTCTTTGGTCGGTGGCTACTGGCTGGCAGCAGGATTGGATGTGCGGATGGGTGCACGCCAACCCCACGTCGCAGGAGCAGAGTGGCGAGTGGACTATCCTCAAGGGTAGTATGCAGTTTGAGCAGGGTGAGTTGCTGCTGCGTGACTCCTATCGTCGGGTGAGCGAAAATCTGGTGCAGTGTGTGCGTCGCTACGAGTGGCGTGGCGAGGAGACTCTCTCGCACGTTACCCTGTCGGTTCGTCTGCAGATGCGAGGCCAGAGGATGATGCCTTGCCTGCCGGGAATACTCTACTACGGCAATAAGAACGGTGCGAAGGTCGATCCCACGCGCATCCCCGTGTATGAGGGTCGCAAGGGCGAGTTCGCCATCTTCGAGGAGCACCGCTATCCGATGCCCTTTGCTATGTTGGAGAATGCGCAGGAGGGTTATGCTGCCGCCCTGCATACCGTACCCAGCCCCGTGCGTGGCGCCGTGCTTGCCGATCAATGGTGGTCGATGGGCGTGGAGGCCGAGGAGGATTACAGCGAGTTTGTGCTCTACACGGGCCCCATCGGTTACAATGGCAAACATAGCGTGGCTAAGGCCTTGCAGCGCAAGCCTATGCGCTATGGCGACACATATATCAACCTGGAGCCGGGTCGCATCATCGAGAAGACCTTCTACATCGAGCTCTATCCCATCGAGGGCGAGGGCACTGGCTTCCAGCGTCCGATATATACGTCGCTCGATATGCATAAGCCCTACGATGCCGACCGCTTTGCTACGTTCGATGAGATTGTGCGCGGAAAATATAACTTTGCCAAGAGTCGCTGGATCGACCTGGGTGGCGAGGCCGTAGGTTTTAATATGTACGACAACTCGCTGCGCAAGGAGCTGGTGATGGGGTGGTGCGGTCAGGCCGACTCGCCCGGCTATGCTCTGCAGGTGCTGGAGGGCAGATTGGACGATAAGGCTATAGCGCAGATGGTGCAGCGCTCGATGGATTTTCTTACTACCTATCCTATCGACGCAGAGCGAGGCCTCTTCCCCGTGCGCTACGATGGCAAGGGTTTTAGTCAGGGCGATCCCGTGTCGTGCGGTCAGGCGATGTATAACTTCGCCAAGGCCATAGAGACTGCCCGCAAGAGCAAGAAGTACAACACCCAGAAGTGGGAGCAGTTCCTGCGTGAGGCGTCGGATGTTGTGAGCCGCCGCATCCTTAGCGACGAGTGGTCACCACTCTCTACGGCTGAAGGGTTCTACATTGCGCCGCTGGCCATAGCATCCAAGCTATTTAAGAACAACACCTACCGCGCAGCAGCCGAGAAGGCTGCGCAGCTCTTTGCCGACCGCCATCTGAAGATGAACGGTTGCTACTGGGGCGGTACGCTCGACGCTACGTGCGAGGATAAGGAGGGTTCGTGGGCTGCGTTCCAGGGATTTCTGGAGATGTACGAGCGCTTCAAGGATGAGAAGTATCTTGAGTGGGCAAAGCACGCGATGGATGTATGCCTGAGCTACGTTGTGGTGTGGGATATACCTCTGCCCGCAGGTCGTCTGGCCGACTTCGGCTTTAAGACTACGGGCTGGACGGTGGTGTCGGCGCAGAATCAGCATATCGATGTCTATGGAGTGTTGTTTGCTCCGGAGGTGTATAAGATGGGTAAGCATCTGGGCGATGAGCGCCTGTGCAAGTTGGCAAGGGTTATGTATCGCACCTGCTATCAGCTCACCGACGCCTACGGCTCGCAGGGTGAGCAGCTGCAGCAGACCAACTTCGCGCAGCACGGCGATATGAGCAACGTCTATAAGTTGCGTGGTGGCTACTCCGAGAGCTGGACCGTATTCTGGATTACGGCTCACTTTCTGAATGCCGCCGCACGCTTCGAGGAGATGGGCGTGGAGATATAGAAAAAAAGGCAGTCCCGAGTTGGGGCTGCTTTTTTTTGATGCACGGGCGGCTTAAACTTTTTGCCCATAGGCTACGGGGTTTAGTCCTCCAGAGAGTATTCAATCGTTGTCACCACTCGTATGCGCTTGATGTAGGGTGTATTGGCATCCCTGTTGTCGATGCTGAACTGACCTTGCGTGGCGCGTTTGATCTTTCCCAGCTCGCTCTCCGAGTCCTTGGCAAACTTCTCGGCAGCCTCGCGGGCATTTTTGGTTGCCTCCTCAATCATCTGAGGTTTGATCTGGTTCAGGCTGGTATAGTCGTACTGTATGTTGTAACGGTAATCCCCACCCGTGATGGCGATGCCCTGCTTCAGTAGCTCGCCCTGCTCGCTGATGAGGTTTCGCACCAGATCGACCTTGTTTGAGGTGACTGTGATGACCTCCGTTACATTGTAGCGGTAGCTCTTATTCTCGCCCACATATCGCTCGGCCTGCATGTCGATGATCTCGGGCGCATTGATGCTGATCTCCTCTTCGGTGATGCCCTTCTGCTTGAGGAAATCGACTATGGACTTATTCGTAGTGCTGATCTTATTGTATTGCGCTGAGAGGTCGT
>JAGBYV010000020.1 GCA_017628595.1 Alistipes sp. | reverse complement strand
TCAGCCTCCGTCATCTCGTCATAGCGAGCCTTGGCCGCAGCCTTCTCCTCTGTGGTGTACTCCGCCTCAGCAGCAGGACGACGCAGGATGTAGAGGTCAAAAGCCATAAAGGCAGCTCGCTCAAAGCGCAGAGCACGCGAGCCATCCTCAACCTCATAGGCTAAATCGGTGCGTGTCCAGTCCAGGACGGGCATAAAGTTATATGTTATGCAGTGGATGCCACACTGGGCAAGGTTGCGAATCGACTGCTTATAGTTGTCGATGTAGCGCTGATAGTCGCCTTCACGGGTCTTGATATGCTCGTGCACGGGAACACTCTCCACAACGCTCCACCTGAGGCCAGCCTCGGCCACCATCTGCTGACGGGCACGAATCTCCTCCACGGGCCACACCTCGCCATTGGGAATGTGGTGCAGGGCGTGGACAATGTCGGTAGCTCCCGCCTGACGTATATTGCTCAGCGTGACGGGATCGTTGGGTCCGTACCAACGCCAAGATTGGGTACAAAGTATCATAAATTTTATTCTAAATTACCATATATTTACTACCCTAAACATACAGAAGGAGAGGGATTTCAAGGCTTACGAAGTTCGAGAAACCGCAGTTTACTCAGGCGTAAATGAGGATTTCGAGAACGAGTGTAACGCAGAAATCACCTTCTTATGTATGTTTAAATTGAGAATGCATCAAAACCGCCATCCACTACAGTCAGCGTGCCCGTAACGAATTTCGAAGCGTCGGATGCCAGCCACTGCAGTGTGCCCAGCAGCTCCTCGGGCTCACCAAAGCGCTTGAACGGTGTATGTGCAATGATGGTCTCGGCACGGGGCGTAAGTGAGCCATCGGGATTGGTCAAGAGGTCGCGATTCTGGTTGGTCAGGAGGAAGCCCGGCGCAACAGCATTTACGCGGAAGCCCTCGCCAAACTTCATAGCCAGCTCGCCACACATATACTTTGTCCAGTTGATAACGGCAGCCTTTGCCACGCCATAGCCCGCCACACGTGTCAGAGGACGCAAGGCCGCCTCCGAGGCGATGTTGATGATCGAGCCACCGCCCTGCGTAACCATAGCCTTGACGAATACCATCGTGGGCAGGATCGTGCCAAAGAGGTTCAGATCCACCACCTGACGCACCGCCTCAATATCAAGATCGAAGATAGTCTTATCGGGCGGAACGGTAGCCGCTGCCTGATTGCCTCCAGCACCGTTGATGAGCACATCGATACGGCCATAGGCCTCCATGATGGCATCGTAGCAACGCTCCAGCGACGCCTTATCCAGCACATTGCACTCCAGGAAGATAGCCTCGCCGCCAGACTCCTTAACCGCATTCTCCAGACGCAGACCTGCCTCACGGTTACGGCCGAGGATCACGACACGTGCACCCTCTTCGGCAAAGTGCTCGACCATCGACGAACCGAGGATACCCGTAGCACCTGTGATGACAATGACTTTTTCCTTTACACAAAATAGATTTTTCATTGCAATATAGTTTTATTCGTTAACATTCTCCCACTCTAACAAAGATAGCGTTTTTTTCTTTAAAAACACAACCCGGCAATTCCGCTTTACCAAGAAGTGCTATAAAATAACGTACAAAGACTGCAAATAATGATTATACGAAGTATAAAATTTTGAGGTTCGAAATTAAAAGCGTAACTTTACATCGATTATACAGTGGCACGAAGCCCTTCCTTAAACGAACAAAACACGTTAAAATTAACATATTATGGCAATCAACAGAAAAGAATTTCTAAAATCTCTGGGTGGTCTGGCTGCGCTCACCATCATTCCGCGCCGCGTACTCGGAGGTCCCGGTCACATTGCTCCCAACGACCAATTGACCAAGGGTATCATCGGTATGGGTGGTATCGGTTTCAGCGAGAACCACTTCTCGAGCAACGAGCAGTGCCGTCTTGTAGCGGTTTGTGATGTTGACGACCTGCACCTGCAGAAGGGTGTAAGCCTCTCTAAGGAGCGTCTGGGTGAGACCGTGAAGGGCTATCACCTCTATCGCGATCTGATCAACGACCCCAACGTCGATGTTGTTCACATCGCAACTCCTCCCCACTGGCACGGCTTGATGGCCGTTGAGGCTGCCAAGGCTGGCAAGGATATCTGGTGTGAGAAGCCTATGACCCGTACAATCGGCGAGGGTAAGCGAGTAATGGAGGCTGTGCGTCAGAATGGCCGTATCTTCCGTCTGAACACATGGTTCCGCTTCAAGGATACCTTCTACGGTCTGGGTACTACCGTTCAGCCCCTGAAGAAGCTCGTTGACAGCGGTCTGCTGGGCTGGCCCCTGAAGGTTACCATCTCAGGTTACACCGGTTTTAACTGGAAGTTCTTCTGGGTAGGTAAGGAGAATCTTGTTGAGCAGCCCATCCCCAAGAATCTGGACTACGACTTGTGGCTCGGTCCCGCACCCTACAAGCCCTATAACGAGCACCGTACACACCAGACCTTCCGCGGTTACTGGGATTACGATGGTGGTGGCCTTGGCGATATGGGTCAGCACTACATCGATCCCGTGCAGTACATCCTGGGTAAGGACGACACATCACCCGTGAAGGTAGAGGTAGATGCTCCCGAGCAGCACTGGGATGCTATCGGCACATGGCGTAAGATTGTCTATACATACGCTGACGGCTGCCAGATCATCCTGCAGGGTGAGCAGCACGGCGACCCCACAGCTCCCTATATCGAGGGTCCCAACGGTAAGCTCTATCAGGGTTTCCGCTGCGAGTTGAACGGTCAGCCCGCATTCAACATTATGGATAAGTTGGCAGAGTTGCCCGATCCCGAGCCTCAGAACACCGACTTCATCAAGTGTATCCACTCACGCGAGAAGTTCGCCCTGAACGAGATCAACGGTTTCCGCTCGGCTACAATCGTGAATATGGGTCTGTGCGCTCTGCGCCTGAACCGTACGCTGGAGTTCGACCCCGTGAAGTTGCAGTTTATCAATGATGACGCAGCCAACGCCCTGATCGATCAGCCCATGCGTGGCCCCTGGACATTCTAACCTAACCCATTAAACATGACTACAATGAAAAGATTTTTTATAATACTTGCCCTGCTCGTAATGCCACTCGTGGCTGTAAACGCGCAGGACAACCGCAACCGCGCCACATCGACCATCGTGTCGGATGCTCTGGCGCAGATGCCCGCCGAGACACCTGCCGTATATAATCAGGTTATGGCCGAGCTGGCCGCTACGGGTGCTGAGGGTATCGAGATGCTCGCAATGATGCTGGAGCCTATGGCCGAGGGTGTGAACAACTCACCCGTCGAGTATGCCGTAAATGGCGTTGCCTCTTACGTTACGAAGGAGGGCGCAGCAATGCGTGATGGCGTGCGTGCCGGACTGAAGGCCGCTATTGCAAAGACCACTAACAATCCCAACAAGGCATTCCTTATGACTGCCCTGCAGATTTGTGCTACGGGCGACGACGCTCACTTCTTTGCCGAGTACCTCAAGGATTCATACATGGCTAACTTCGCTGCTCGCGCTCTGGCTTCGGTTAAGGGTACCGACCACGCTGTCGAGCATCTGATGGCTGAGCAGGCTGAGAATGGCATCAGCAAGGTGCTGCTGGCGCAGATCGCATCATACAAGAGCCACTTCCACGATGGCGAGCCTATCCTCATCGAGTGGCTGAACGGTGCTACACCCGAGCTCAAGACTCAGATCTACACTGCTCTGGGTGCCTGGGGTGGCGAGCCCGCAGCAAAGGTTCTGGCTGCTGCTGCCAAGGAGGCTGGTTACACATTTGACTCAACGAATGCCTATGGTGCATACATCCGTCTGCTGAATGGCCACCTGATGCGTCACGACGAGAAGGCTGTTGAGAAGGCTGCAAAGCAGCTGCTGAAGGTTGAGAAGCCCAACGTGCGTATTGCAGGTTTGGATCTGCTGGCGCAGATTAAGGGTGAGGCCATCATGCCTTTGGTATTGAAGGCTATCAAGGGTGACTGCCGCGACTACCGCTATGGCGCATTGCGCGTAGCAGAGCAGTTCGCAACAGAGACTACATACGCTGCCGTGGCTGCGACATTGCCCAAGGCGAGCGACGACGCGAAGATCGACATTTTGAGCTGGCTGGGTGCTAACCACGCTGAGAAGCAGGTGGTAGCTATCGCTCCCTTCGTAGCAAGCGCTAACGATGAGATCGCCACTACAGCTATCGCTGCTGCATCGAAGATTGGCGGCGACATCGCGTTGAAGGCTCTTATCAACCGCATGGTTAAGGAGCAGAACAGCAAGGCTGTGGAGGAGGCTCTGGTTGCAGGTCTTCTCTCGTTCAACGGCAAGATCAACGACGAGTTTGTTCGCGTTATGGATACCAACTCATCGGCTCGTGCCATCGCAAAGCAGGTACTCTCATCACGTCGTATCCCCGCTGCTGCATCGAAGGTGCTGGTATGGGTTGACAACGGCGGTGACGACACTGCTATCCCCGCACTTACAACCAATGCTGTAGAGGCTAACTTCGCTGCATTGTGCAACCTCTTCGAGCAGGGCAAGCCTATGGGCGATGCTATCCTGAAGGCTATTCAGGAGAAGCCCGCTTCGGAGCAGGCAAAGATGATTCAGGATCGCATGGCTAAGGCTGGCGCGAAGAAGCATATCTACTACCCCATCCTCGCCGCTACGGGCGCAAAGGAGGCTGTAGAGCCTATCGTTACAGGTTATAAGTCATCAACTGGTGAGGCGCAGGCTGCAGCATTCGAGGGTCTGTGCACACTCAATGACGACAGCGTACTGCCCACACTGCTCGAGGCAGCGGCTAACCCCGCACTCAAGGAGAAGGCGTTGGCACGTTTCATCGCTCTTACGCAGTCATCAACTACGCTGAGCAATGACCAGAAGTATATGAACTACCGCAAGGCTATCGAGGCTGAGCCTTCTAACACATTGAAGAATCGTGCCCTGAGCGCACTCTCACCCACGCAGACATATCCCGCTATGATGCTTGCGGCGGAGTATATGGACGCAGAGGCTACAGCACAGGCTGCGGCTAACACCGTACTGGAGATTGCAACTAAGCACCCCGAGTTCTACTCAGCTGAGGTTAAGGCTCTGCTGGAGAAGGTTGCTGCAACAGTAAATGATGGCGACGCTGTTTACAAGCGCAAGGATATCGAGAACTTCATCAACGACAACAAGGCTCGAGAGGGCGTATCTATCCTCACTCCCCTCTCAGCAGAGGAGCAGAAGGAGGGCTTTGAGCTCTTGTTCGATGGTCAGAATATGGACGCATGGACAGGTAACCTGGAGGCATACCAGCCTATGAACGGTTATATGTACGTTACTGCGGCTTACGGCACGACAGGTAACCTCTACACCAAGAAGGAGTATGCCGACTTCGTGCTTCGCTTTGAGTTCTGCTTCGACCGCGACGGCGTAAACAACGGTATCGGTATCCGCACTCCGATGGGCGTAGATGCTGCATATCACGGCATGGAGATTCAGGTTCTGCACCATGACTCACCCATCTACAAGAACCTGCGCGAGTATCAGGTACACGGCTCTGTATATGGTATCATCCCCGCAAAGCGCATCAAGTGGGGCGCACTGGGCGAGTGGCACCAGGAGGAGATTCGCGTGAAGGGCGACCGCATCACCGTAACGGTTGATGGTCAGGTTATCGTCGATGGCAACATCCGCACCGCAACGAAGGGTCACAACGTGGCTCCCGATGGCAGCGACAAGAACCCCTACACCGTAGATAAGCTCAACCACCCCGGTCTCTTCAACAAGAAGGGTCACATCGGTTTGTGTGGTCACGGCGAGGGTATCAAGTACCGCAACATCCGCGTGAAGGAGTTGTAATATATGATTGACGAGCCCCACAAGGCTCAAAAATAAAAAACTGCCTGGCCTTACGGCTGGGCAGTTTTTCTATACTTATATATAAAAGGGGCAGTCGGATATAACTCCGTACCGCCCCATATCTTTACGCCTTATGCGCTCTATTTCATTGCCTCCTGCATAAGGTCGATGCCTCGCAACACCTTCTTAAAAGGTCCTTCCTGATCCATATCCAACTCCCACGGAGCCATCATGAAGCCCATAAGACGCTCTTTTGAGACGGTTTTGCGACACATCTGCACCAACTTGCCAATCACATCGTCGGCTCCCACGCCGAGCTCACGACGTGTCTGCCCAACCCAGTTGGTACCGCAGGGAACCTGATCGAAACCAGCCTCGTCCAACTTGACATAGGCTTTCAATATTCTGACATTTGACGTAGTGTTGGTCTCTATGTCGAAGCCACCATACTTCTCGTCATAGAACCAGTTCTGCTGAATCACACTCTTCGGGCAGCGCTCGTAGAAATCCTCATTCCACCAGCAGTAGTCGCTCCACATCCAAACACGCGCACCGTGTGACTCCACCGTACGGACAATATGCAGGAAATCCTCCCACCACACATCGCCCTTACGCACGCAGATATAATGCGACTGCTCGCCCTCGAGGAAATTTGCTCGCTCCTCATCCATACCAATATGGAAGAATCGGGGATGACCAAAGATCTCCATCACGTCGCTGATCACCTCCTCGCACATGCGATAGTAGGGCTGCGACGACACCATATGGGTATAGTCGCACATCCAGCCGTTGTGAGTAGTCGAGAAATTCAACTTCGGGATAGCCTCAATGCCCAGGCTATTCATATATGCAATCTCCTCGCGCATCTTCTCGATGCTCCACGTACCCTCGATAGCAAACTCGGGATGGCTGGGATAGAAAAGTCCCTCGCCCAGGTCGATAACAATCATATTGATGCCCGCCTTAGCCGCGTAATCTACCGTATAACGCCAGCGCTCGTCGGTCCACACGATGTTTGTATATGGTTTACGAACCAGAGTCTTTGAGCCCTCAATGTAGGTGTCGCCCATAAGCACGCTGGGGTAGTCGCACCACATATTGCGACCCAGATGCAGCAGCAGGGAGCGAATATCTCCATTTGGGGCAGTTGCAGTCTGGGGGCCAAACTTTGGAATAGAGACTTTTTTCTGTTGTGAGCAACTTATTCCAACTCCTAAAGCGGCCAGGCCAACGGCAGTCTGGACGATAAAATCCTTTCTTTTCATATTTTCTTCATGTTAGCGGTTAGTTTTTCATACTGTCCTGAGGACCCATTATAACAAATATACAAAAAATATATCAAGCATTCGTAACTTTACACCTCATTTGGATGACTGACGGCCACAAAAAAGAGGAATTTTAGCTCTTGGAGTGACAAAAATGCGATTTTTTGCATTTTTTTTGTACAAAAATTTGCAGAGTCCGATTTTTGCCGTATATTTGCAGTGTCAAAACAAAATGGTGGATTCATCTAAGGGCTAGGATACATGCCTCTCACGCATGACATAGGGGTTCGAATCCCCTATCCACTACAAGAAAAGCCTTCCAAATCTTTGGAAGGTTTTTTTGTTAATATAAACTTCGCCACATCTATGAGTCAGCTCTTCATCCCGCACAACTATCAGGCTGCGCTAAGCCTTCAGCAGACCGAGATAGCCATCAAGCAGATAAAGGATTTCTTCCTGAGCAACATTTCAACCGAATTGCGCCTGCGCCGTGTGACGGCTCCGCTCTTTGTGTTGAAGGGACTCGGCATGAACGACGACCTGAGCGGCACGGAGCGCCCCGTAACATTCCCCATAAAGGATATGGCCGAGGCTGAGGCTGAGGTGGTGCACTCGCTTGCAAAGTGGAAGCGAGTAACACTGGCCGAGTATGAGGTGCCCGAGGGTTACGGCATCATCACCGACATGAACGCCATCCGCGCTGACGAGGAGCTGGACAATCTGCACTCACTCTATGTCGACCAATGGGACTGGGAGCGTGTGATGCCCGAGAGCGAGCGCACGGTGGAGTATCTCAAGCGCATCGTGGAGCGCATCTATGGCGCGATACTGCGCACCGAGTATCATATCTGCGAGACATATCCCCAGATCAAGCCCTTCCTGCCCGAGCAGATTACATTCATCCACGCGGAGGAGCTGCTGCAGCGCTACCCCACGCTATCGGCCAAGGAGCGCGAAGATGCCATCTGCAAGGAGTATGGCGCAGTATTTATCATAGGCATAGGTTGCACGCTGAGCAATGGCGAGAAGCATGACCGACGCGCCCCCGACTATGACGACTACTCGACAGTGGACGATAAGAGGGGATTGGCGGGTCTTAATGGAGATTTGCTGATATGGTATCCCGTACTGGAGCGTTCGATTGAGCTCTCATCGATGGGCATTCGTGTGAATCGCGAGGCACTGGAGCGACAGCTACGCGAGAGCGGCAAGGAGGAGCGCAAGGCACTCTACTTCCATCGTCGCCTCATCGAGGGATCGCTGCCTCAATCGATTGGTGGAGGTATCGGCCAGAGCCGTCTCTGCATGATTCTGCTGCACAAGGCTCACGTAGGCGAAACACAGTCGAGCATATGGCCTGAAGAGATGCGCAAGGCTTGCCGCGAGGCCGGAATGACACTGATATAGAAAAAGGCTGCTAAACAATAGCAGCCTTTTTTAGTATAATCTAACGCAGATATTCGCCTTTATACCTCATTCTGCACAAAGTGACTATAAAGGAGGAAGTTCAAGGCTTGCGAAGCGTGAGAAACCGCAGTTTACTCGGCGTAAATGAGGATTTCGAGCGCGAGCGTAACGCAGAAATTTGCCGTTATAGACACTTTGTCTATGGGACAGGGTCATACCCACTCCCTCCCCACGGATGACACCTCGCTAATCGTTTCAACGTGAGCCAGCAACCTTTCAGTGGGCCATACTTGCGCAGAGCCTCGACGGCATACTGCGAGCATGTGGGTGTATATCGGCACGAGGGCGGCGTAAAAGGAGATATGCAATATTGATAAAACTTCACCAACGCCAACAGAGGCCACGTAGCCACGCGCTTACACACGCTCAGAAATCTGTTGCAAGATTCGTTGCACGGCATGATCGATAGTTTTATACGAGTGACACTCCTTCGTAGAGTAGATAAATGCCATCTGGATATGTGCTCCGGCATCGGCCAAACGCACCCTGAGCTCCTCACGATTGAGACGATAGGCCTCACGCGTGCGACGCTTGAGCAAATTGCGGCGATTGGCTCGCTTATGGAATTTCTTGGGCACGGAGAACATCACCTCCACACCACGTTCACTCACCGCGCCATCCTTCTCAATTAGGTAAACATATCGAAAAGGATACACAAAGCCCCCCTGCCCCTGGTCGAACATACGACGTATGGCTGTCAGCGAGCGAAGACGCTCGGCACGTGGGAGGGAACGATCGGGCATGGTGAACGTTATTTCTTCTCGGTAGTGGTTGTGCTACGGACACGGCTCTTTTTGGCGAGCTTATTCTGCTGTGTGCGGATAAACTCCTCCTTGGCATCGTCGGTGTGAATCTCCACATCGGCAACCTGCTCACCCTTCTTAACCTTGGCGATATAGATATCCAGAGCCTTGGCCATCGAGGGAGCCTCGGGCGAGGGTGCAGCGGCCTTAACCTTCATGCCGGCCTCAAGCGCAACACGCAACGTAGCCTCACCAAAGGTGGCGATAACGGGGAGCTCCTCCACAGAGTAGTTCTCCACAACACTCTTCACATCAGAGGGCGAGTAGAGAGCCATCACATCATAATCCGCGGGCTTCATGTCGCTCATATCGGCGGCAACGGTACGCGCCAGGATCACAGGGTTGAAGTTCATCTTCAGTTTCTCCAGTGTCTCCGGCAACTCGGGCTTATGCGGCTCACTCAGTGCAAGCAGGAAACGCTCGCTCTTGTGCTTGATGATCAGCTCCAGCAGATTGGTAAAGGTGCCATCGGCGAAAGAGATCTTACGCTTGCGATAGACAATATACTTCTGAAGATAGAGTGCTACAGCCTCCGTATTGCAGATATACTTCATGGTCTCGGGTACGGTGATACGTGCCTCCTCGCAGATCTTGAAGAAACTGTCGACGGTTGTGCGTGATGTAAAGATTACGGCTGTGTGGTCGAGGATCTCTATACGTTGTGCGCGAAACTCCTTCAGTGTAACGCCTACAACACGAATCAAGGGCTTATAATCTACCTCAACCTTATGCTTTGTTGATAATTCGAAAAAAGGTGACTTTTCTAAAACCGCAGGGCGCGGCTGCGAAATCAAAACTCTCTTTAACATTACTTTTTATTATATTACTACCTCAAGCGAACTGCCGCCTGCCACAAAAGTGTGAACGGCAAAATTTCGACGGTGCAAAGGTACAAAATCCAATGCAAAATCGAAACTTTTTTGGAAATAAAGAATCCTATACTCTCTCTCACAAATAAAATTAAGGCTATGGCTGCCGCCACACATCCTATCTCGAGCCACACATCGTATGCTTGCCCCTGCCCGGTGATGGCAATAAGCAACAGCGGCGCCGAAAGAAGGGTCGCCAGCACGAAATATGACAAACGAATACGCAGTAACGATGCCACCTCGCCCATAGAGTGTGTGACCATGCCTATGGCTCCAAGCACCATATTCTGCGCAAGGATAACTACCAGAAACAGAGCCATAACGGCAAATGGCGCGTAGAACATCAACTCGTGCGACAGGGCCGCATCGATGTGCATCGTAGCTCCCGTCGCGATAATGCCCACGAAGCAGACTCCCAGCATGAAGAGTTTGCCCAGTGAACCATAAAATATATCGCTGCGACGACGCTCGGCCACT
>JAGBYV010000280.1 GCA_017628595.1 Alistipes sp. | reverse complement strand
CTAAGGCTTCGGGCAAGGAGGTTGCCACAGGCGAATTTGGAGCCGACATGAAGGTGGCACTTGTGAACGATGGGCCTGTAACGATATGGATTGATTCGCGCAACAGAGAGTAAAGATGAGAAGAAGAACCAAACGTATGGGCGGCCGCCGCACCACGATATACATAATTGTTGTGGGCTTGCTGCTTGCAGCGCACTACATCTACGATAATTTTGCACCCGAGGCAGCCATAGCCGCCGACTACGCTGAGCAAGTGGAGTTTGCAAGCGAAGAGCCCTCTGCGGAGGCTGCACCCCGCAAAGCTACGGAAGCAGAGTGGGCCGAGCTCCCCTCAATGAAGCGCCAGAGCGATGATATTTACATCACATCGCACCATAGCGGTGCGATGCGTAACTATACGGTATGCTACAGTAGCGAACATCGTTCTCCGCTGTGGGTTGCAGCTCCCAGACATCGTGCATATACGGGAGATGTGAAGCGTGTGGACAACTACGATTTCGATCCCACACTGCCAGTGAACATACAGACACGACTTAACCGCTCGTATGGCGACTACACTCGTGGCCACATGCTGGGCTCGGCCGAGCGCACTGCCTCAACACATATGAACAACCAGACATTCTACGTCACGAACATTGCTCCGCAGCTGCGTGATGGCTTCAACGAGAGAGGTGGAGCATGGAACAATCTGGAGTATTTTGTTGACAAGCAGGTGTGTGCCGACACATTATATGTTGTAACGGGCGCCATCTATGAGCGATTCACCGACAGCGACGGCACAACAATTGAGCCCCGCACCACAAAGAACAAGAACGACGGCAAGCAGATAGGTGTGCCGACAGCATACTACAAGGCTCTATTGCGCACTCGATCGGGCCGCACGGGCAAGAGCGTAGCGCAGTGCAAGGCTTCGGAGCTGAAGTGCGCCGCCTTTATCGTAGGTCACCGCTCGGCATCGGGTCGCAAGCCCTCGGCCGAGGATATGATATCGATCAAGGAGCTGGAACAGATGACCGGCATCGACTTCTTTGCCAATGTACCCCACGCCCCCGAGCGTGAGGCCAAAGCCTCGGACTGGGGATTGTAATGTAAGACAATAAAAGTGATATTATGGATATAGCACAAGCAAAACGTAAGGAGAACATAGCCGAATATATTCTCTACCTGTGGCAGATTGAGGATCTGCTGCGAGCACTGCAGTTCAGCCCCGAGGCCATCTACTCGCAGTTGGTGGCGCCACGCGAGGTGGAGGAGGAGCAGAAACATATCTTCCTGCTATGGTATATGGACATCGTGAACCTGCTGCGCAAGGAGGGTAAGGATGAGAGCGGCCACCTGGAGCATACGCTGCACCTGATTGCCGACATGCACAACCTCCATCTGCAGCTGATGCACCACCCCATAGGTGAGCACTACCGCAAGACCTTTGCACGTCTGGCTCCGCAGCTGCCCAGTCTGCGAGCCATGGTTAAGAAGGAGGAGATCTCGGACACCGAGCTCGCCTTCCGTGCGCTCTACGCTACGATGCTCTACCGCATCAAGGGCGACAAGAAGAGGGAAGAGGCTATTCGCGACACGATGGAGCTGGTATCGCCCGTTGTGGCCGAACTCGCTGATATGTACCGTAAAGTGGAGCGTGGCGAGGTCGATCTGTTCAAGGATATGTAAAAAACAGAGCTAAAAGCCACTGTAAGACCTCAATAAAAGGGCAAAAACCGCGGCAAGAGAGTTTTTTATTTGAAAATAGTTTGCGTTTTCAAAAAAAACGTTTTACCTTTGCCCCTCGCAAAGATTATGCTACGGCACAATCTGCGTGAAACTTAAGTGAAACAAACACAAAAACGATATCGTTATGGCAATGAAGAGAACTTACCAGCCTTCTCGTCGCAAGAGAATCAACAAGCATGGATTCCGTCAGAGAATGGCTACTGCTAACGGCCGCAAGGTATTGGCAGCGCGTCGCGCAAAGGGACGCAAGAAGTTGACCGTATCTGATGAGTCAACATTCAAGTATGCTTAATTTTCCGATTCTGTCGGAAAAATAAGAGGGAGCCGGACGCGGTTCCCTCTTGTTTTTTTTCAGGAATATAGTAAATTTGTATCGTCACACCAAGGTCTGCTTTTCAGCCGAAAGATTACAAATATTAAACATACCACTTATGAGAAAAATTATGTTATTGGTCACAATGCTCTTTGCAGCAATGGCGACAAATGTTTATGCACAAACCCAGACGGTAACAATCGACGGCGACCACGGCAAGTTGCAGGGCGTCATTCTCAAGCCCGAGCTCAAGGACGGAGAGCGTTGTCCTATGGTGCTGCTCTGCCACGGTTTTATGGGCAATAAGGAGGGAGCGCTCGAGAAGCAGATTGCCGAGCTACTCCGACAGCAGGGCATAGCCTCAATACGTTTCGACTTCAACGGACACGGACAGAGCGAGGGACGTTTTCAGGATATGACCGTGCCCAACGAGATTGTGGATGCGAAAAAGGTGATTGAGTACGTAAGTAACCTGCCATACGTTGAGAGCGTTGCCATCACGGGTCACTCGCAGGGTGGTGTCGTGGCGGCGATGACGGCTGGCGACCTGGGCGCAGAGAAGATTAAGGCGGTTGTGCTGCTGGCTCCCGCAGCCGTACTGCGTGACGACGCAATCCGTGGCAGCACGATGGGTGCCACATACGATCCGTTCAATCTAGGCGAGTATGTAGAGCTATTCAGAGGCATGCGTCTCGGTGCAGAGTATATCCGCACAGCCTTCTCGCTGCCTATCTACGAGACGGCGGCCAAATATCAGGGTCCGGCACTGATCATTCACGGCACGGGCGACAGAGTGGTGCCCTACACCTATGGAGAGCGCTTCCATCAGACATGGCCCGGCAGCGAGCTGGTGATAATCGACAAGGCCGACCACGGATTCTCAAAGCAGATCGAGCAGGTGGCAGGCAAGAGCGCCGAGTTCCTGAGCAAGGCATTGCTCTCAGGCAAATAACATACCATCACAGAAAAGAGGCGGAGGAGTTTTTCCTCCGCTTTTTTTATACAATTTGATACCACGGTCAGGCACAATTTATGCTCTGCAAGGGGTATGAAACTGATAAAAATACCATTCATCATTGCCTTCGCTCTGGCGGCATCGGCCATAGGGGCATCCTACCTCTTCAGTCTGCGTAGCGAGGCGCAGCCCACGGAGTATCTATGGTACGACTCTCTACAGGGTCTGCACGAGTTGTGTCGAGCCAAATACCGCCAAAGCCATCTCTACACCGAGTATGCCCGCCATGCCGAGCAGGACTCCCTGCATCAGCAGGCGGCACTGCTGCGTGCCCTGGCCTATGCCGACAATGTGCAGTGCGCAAACTGCCGCAAGGCCATCGAATCGCTCGGAGGGCGGTTTCACTCGCCCGTAGTGCAGCATTACACGATGGTCAACACTCGCACGCATCTGCACCACGCCCTGCAGGCAAAGAGCGACCTGCACGAAGGGATAACCGAGGAGTGTCTGCACCGCGCCATAGAGGAGAACAACCGCTACATAGCACGTCTGATCACATGGTGCGATGCCAGCGACATAGCGCAGATCGTAATCCTGAGGCGCGAGATAGCGACGCTTGACCAGCAGCAGGCAGAGCAAGCGCCATACACGGTGTGTCCCACGTGCGGAGCCATATCCAACGAACTGCTGCATACCTCCTACTGTCCGCACTGCATGACCGAGCGAGAGAAATTCCTTACATTTGAATAAACAGAGATTCGGGGTGCGCACCTCAACCATATAAAGCAAAGAGTCCGCCTGTTGCCAGACGGACTCTTATTTCATTGCAAATACTATAAGCCGAGTTCTGTACCTCCTCAGAGGCCTCTATCATTTATCTACTGCTGTGGTCACCCACAGCCTCTAGCAACCTACCCCCCGACATTGGACGAGCAACCCTTAATTGTCGGTATACATGGTCTTGCAACCCGCAAGGCGTACGGCCAGTGAACATTGCTGCCACCGCGGTGGGCTCTTACCCCACCTTTTCACCCTTACCTGCCAGCCCGAAGGCCGACATCGGCGGTTATTCTCTGTTACGCTACTACACCCTCACGAACGTCGAGCCGTTAACTCGTGCGGCGCTCTGTGTTGCTCGGACTTTCCTCTCCCCTTACGGGCAGCGATAGAGCGTACTTGCAATTTTTTCTAGGATAAGCCCGCTACTCTTGCTTACGAGCGCTATCCCAATATTCTTAGGCATACCATCGAATAGCGACCTACGCCTAATCCTTGCACCCAAAAATTGGATAATTGAGGCTGTTTTTAGGCCTGCGACGGCGAGCAAAGCGGAGCATACTACTCGTATGTGAGCATTTGCTCGGCAAGCGTAACGACAAAACAGCCCAATTAGGCAATTTTTATTTTACTACGGGTTTAATATCCTTAATTCGTAGCTGCGTGGTAACCGTGCCACGATAGTGGTTCTCCACAATCTGGTAGCAGACATCGATGGGACGGCCCGAGCGTACCCACTCATAGTGTGTGGGCTGCTGGAAGGCAATGGTCTGAATCGAGGTGTTAGGCTTCTGCTTCTGCACCAGATCCATACGCAGATGCTCCATTTCTGCTCCCACCAACTTTGCCTCGCCATGCGAGCTTGCACCATACGTCGCAAAGACAGGTGCCGTGTTTCCGGGACCGAAGGGCTGGAAACTGTTGAGCTGGCGATGGAACGCGGGCGTGATGTCCGAGAAGAGCAACTCGCTGTCGATATCTACCTGCGGCACCAATATCTGCGGATCGATGTTCTTCTCAACATAGGCGTTGAAACGCTCCTTGAAAGCCTCAACATTCTCGGGACGCATGGTAAGACCTGCGGCATACATATGTCCACCGAAGTTCTCCAGCAGATCCGAGCACGACTCCACAGCCTGATACAGATCAAAGCCGGGCACCGAACGTGCCGAACCCGTCACGAAGCCGTTGCTCATCGTGAGCACCACCGTAGGACGGTAGTAGGTCTCGATAAGGCGCGAGGCTACGATACCCACGATGCCCTTCATCCACTTGGGATTGTAGATCACCGTACACTTGCGATCCTTCAGGTGGGGATTCGACTCAATGTAGTCGTGAGCCTCCTGCGTGACGCTGCGGTCGATATTCTTACGATCCTGATTGTACGAGTCAATCACGTCGCAGAACTCACGAGCCTGCTTCTCATTACCCTCGACGAGCAACTCCACAGCGGCAAAGCCACCACTCGGAGCGGCATTCTCGTCGTTCTCGTCCATACGCATACGACCTGCGGCGTTGATGCGCGGACCAATCTTAAACACAATGTCGTCGATAGTGATTGTCTGGCGCTCAAGGCCACAAATCTTGATTATCGACCCAAGTCCCGACGAAGGCATGCGGTTCAGACGCTCCAGACCATAGTAGGCCAGGATACGGTTCTCACCCGCAAGGGGCACAATGTCGGACGCAATACTTACCACGAGCAAGTCAAGCAGATGCTCGATATCCTTGAACGGAATACCGTGCTTCTGTGCATAGGCCTGCACGAGTTTGAATCCTACGCCACAACCTGACAACTCGTTGAACGGATAGTTGCAGTCGTTGCGCTTGGGATCCAGCACAGCCACAGCCGCGGGAATCTCGTCGGCTGGGAGGTGGTGGTCGCAGATGATGAAATCAACACCCTTCTGCTTCGCATAAACAACCTTTTCTACGGCTTTAATACCACAATCCAGAGCAATGGCCAGCGTCACACCCTTGCGGGCTGCGAAGTCAATACCCTTGACCGAGATGCCGTAACCGTCATTATAACGGTCGGGGATGTAGAAAACAAGGTTTTTGTGACCTATCTGCCTGAGGAACTTATAAACCAACGCAACCGCTGTGGTACCGTCCACGTCGTAGTCGCCATACACCATGATCATCTCATTATCTGCGACGGCGCGCTCGATACGCTCCACTGCGCGATCCATATCCTTCATCAGGAAGGGATCATGCAGATCTGCAAGCTGCGGGTTAAAGAACCTATTGGCCTTTTCTACGGTGTCTATGCCTCGTTGCACAAGTAGGTTTGTCAGAACAGGCGACATTCGGAGGTGAGTAGCCAAACGCTCCACCACCTCGCGATCGCCATGCTGCCGCACAACCCATCGCTTCTCTATAGGCATAACTTACAATTTTATTATTTATATATTTCAATTTTTAATTTTTCGCTTAAGTGTTTTACAACCTGCATCTTAACCTGCTCAAAATCGACCGCGTGGCCAACCTCTCGCTCGATGCTCGTAACGCCCCTGTCCACAAATCCGCAGGGGTTGATATGGTTAAAATACTTTAGATCCGTAGCCACATTCAGGGCAAAGCCGTGCATGGTAACATAGCGGCTCGACTTGACTCCTATGGCGCAGATCTTTCTTGCGCGCGGAGTGTCGCCATCGATCCACACGCCCGAGGCGCCTGCCACACGACCCGCCTCGATGCCCCACTCGGCACACACGCCGATGATGGCCTCCTCGAGAGAGTCGATATACTCCCTAAGACCGATGCCCAGCTGCTCCAGATCGAGGATAGGGTAACCCACTATCTGACCCGGGCCGTGAAAGGTCACGTCGCCACCACGGTCAATGTGGAAAAACTCGGCACCGATAGAGCGCAAATAAGCCTCCGAGACGAGCATATTCTCGTCCTTACCGCTTTTGCCTAATGTGTAAACAGGATTGTGTTCTACTGTGAGAAGCCAGCCGGCTTCATGCCCCGAAAGATCCTCGGCATCGGCTACACCCCTCTTCACTGCAAGCACACGATCGAACAGCGACCGCTGCAAATCCCAGCACTCGGAGTAGCCCATACGGCCTAAATCTTTGTACAATACCCCCTTCATTTTGGTCAAAAGCCTTGCGCCGATGAAGGTCGGGTCGAGCCACAGACTATACGTCAACTTATTACTCCATGAACGAGTAACTCTTTCTGCGATAGTCTTATATGCCCCTCCCTCCTACTGCTCGGCAACTTTACGCTTGACGCTCTCCAGTGCGGCATCGGCCAGGTATGACGAGCGCACCATAGGTGCACTGGCACAATAGCTGAAGCCCATCTCAAGAGCCTGAAGTCGGTACCATTCGAATTTCTCAGGAGTGATATACGCCGCAACGGGATAGTGCTCCAGAGAGGGTCGAAGATACTGACCAAGCGTTACAATCTCGACACCTACATCGCGTAGGTCTCTAAGTGTCTGCAATACTTCATCATCGCTCTCGCCAAGTCCGACCATCAGTCCACTCTTCGAGACTGCACCCGATGCAGAGATGATCTCAAGTGTACGCAGGCTCGTGCGATACTTCGCTCGGGAGCGTACAAGCGGGGTGAGTCGCTCGACGGTTTCGATGTTGTGCCCGATGATATCGGGCTTGGATGCGGCTACAATGTCTATCAGATCAGCCCTTGCATCCAAATCGGGAATAAGGAGCTCAATTGTTGCGTCGCAATTTGTACGACGTATGGCCTCCACTACTGCGGCCCAGTGCTGAGCACCGCCATCGGGCAGGTCATCACGTGTAACAGAAGTTACGACAACATGTCGAAGTCCCATAAGCCTCACGCTTTCAGCCAACTGCTCAGGCTCTGAGGGGTCGGGAGCAAGGGGTATGCCTGTCTTTGTCGCGCAGAATCGACATCCGCGAGTACAAATATCGCCCAGGATCATGAATGTGGCTGTTCTTCTACGCCAACACTCAGCCTTATTGGGGCAAAGACCGCTACTGCAAATCGTATGCAATGAGTGCTCTTTGACTATTCGTTCGACCTCGGCCGACTCCTCATTGCTCTGCAGGCGTATCTTCAACCACTCGGGCTTACGCAGTACATTTACCTTGTCATAAAACTTCGGCATTTTAAGTTCATTATTTTCCAATTGATGCAAAGATAGAAAAAAAAACAAAAACTTAGCTGATT
>JAGBYV010000279.1 GCA_017628595.1 Alistipes sp. | reverse complement strand
AGGCTGAGCCCTCTTTACCACTTCGATCAAACGCTCCAAGTAGGGGACATAACTCTCATACAGGCCCGACACGCCCGATGCCTGCTGCATGGTGATAATATCCCACTCGCCCATCGCCAGGGCATATTGCATCGATACCTTCTCCTCGGCCTTCACCCAGCGATTCTGGCCAGCCTTCGAATGGTAGAAGAGATATGCCTCCTCCTTTTTGTCGTAGAACTGCGTGTGCTGCTTGAGTGTGCAACCGCCGACATATAGACGAGCTAACTCGACATTCTCAATGCCCAGATCCTCGAGCAGCGCGGGCAGATGCTCCATGCCGTCATCCGAGAATGAGTTGCCAATGGCCAAAATGCGAAGTGTCTCGCCATACTTGCGTGCTGTAGCAGGGGTGGCCATCAGCAGCATTGCCATCAGGCCAAGCATAAGGGTAAATGTTCTTTTCATATGCCGTTAATAGTATTGATCGTACATTGACTGGCTCTTGTCGTACTTCAGATCCTGCAGCGATGCAGCCTTCACACCGATGTGGAAGCTCCAGCTCTTGTAGTGTCCGAACGGGATCCACGAGAATGACATCTGCCAGCAGTGCAGATCGCGTGTGATGTTGATCGACGAGGTTGTAAGTTTTCCCTTCGCCAGGTCAAAACCTCCCGAGATTGTGGCCGACATCTTTTTCGAGAATGTGATGCTGCCGTTGAATCCGATAGTCTGCGTGACATTGCGTTTATAACCCGTTGTGCCGTTATTGACGTATGCCAGATTATAGTTGATGTTGTAGTTGAATCCGAAATTCCACGGTATCGAGAAGTCGTAGTACATCTGCGACATGTATTGGCGTCTGAGCGTAGGATCCATCGTGCCGTAGGGGTCGTAGAATGGATTCATATACTCGGGCGGTATGCTGTTGATGTCGTTGATGGCAGGCTGCGATGAGTCGCGAGACTGGAATGTATAACCGAAACTCCAGCCTGTGCTGACGATACGACCCAGGTTGCCTCGGCTCCATGTGAGTTTATTGTAGCGTCGGCCTTCAGGTGTCACCTCGTAGGGATCCAGCACTGCTCGCAGGTTGATTCCGAATTTCTTCGAGATTGTTGAACGCAGCGAGAGAGATATGTTTGACAGCTTCATTGAGTCGGCCAGGAAGTTGTATGATCCGCCGATGCTAAAGTCGTCGATAATCTTCAGTTTTCTTACACCTGTCGAGTCGCGCTCGCTCAATACCTTGGCTTCCAGACTCTGCGAGAGGTTGAAGTTCAGGGATGCACTGCGACCCGATGTGGGTACACCGAATGCATTGTCGCTGAAGGGTGAATATACCGTTACGCGACCCGTGGAGTCGCTCTGCACGGTCTGATAGTATCCATACTTCTGGTCGCTGAAGTCGGGAGCGTATGATATCGATACCGAAGGGGTAATCGTATGACGCAGAGCCTGCAACTTAAAGTCCTTGTACTTCTCTCTCACCTGCCACTGACCGTAGAGTACGGTGGCCATCGATACGCCGGCGTTGTAGTTGTACAGACGGTAGAAACCGTATTCGGGGTCGAGATTTTCGACCATGTTGGTCTCGGGGTTCCACTGTCGGTCAACCTTCTTGAAGTACCAGCGCTCCGAGTAGTTGACGTTCGGTGTTACGGTGATGAAGTTCAGCAGGTTGAACGAAGCCTGAATGGGTATTGTGTGCTGCACGCCGTGGCGCATGTTCTGCAGTGTCTCGCTGGTGAAGAAGTTGCTCTCCTTGGCCTGTACAGAGTTTGTCAGCTTGGCAGCATAACTCATAGAGATCTTTTCATACCAGCGCTCCTTGCCGATGCGGCTCTTGCGCTTTAAGGGGAAGAATTTCGAGACGTTGAACGATATGTTGGGCAGAGTTACAGACAGAGCCTGCGTCTGCGAGTTCTGTGACACGGCCATATTCATCGAAAGCGAGAAGGGGGTTCCGGCCCAGTTCTTCGAGTAGGCGATAGATGAGTTGGTCTGTGTGGCGAGCATGTCGTTGAGCGTGGTGGCTGAATAGCGGCTATATCCGCTCGATGCAAGGTTTACCGATGCCGAGAATGTCGATCCGGGGTTGGCCTTGGCATCCTGAGAGTGTGTCCACTGCAGACGGAAGTTGTTCTGCTTGACAAAGTCGGGGTCGCCCTTGTCACCCGAGCGAATGCTCGAATAGTCGAGGGTGAAGTTGCCTGAGTATTTGTAACGCTTCAGGTATCGTGATGTTGCCTGCGCCTCCCATGATCCCAGCGTGTAGAATCCACCCGTCAGGGCGAGATCCATGTAATCACTCAGCGTGAAGTAGTAACCCAGTCCGCGCATATAAAAACCACGTCGTGCCTCCTCGCCGTATGACGGCATCAATATACCCGATTTGGGGCCGCTGCTCAATGGGAAGAATCCCTCGGGCAAACCGAGGAAGGGAATCTCTACATCCTCGATTACAAGGTGGCCGCCACCCATGATCACTTTGCCGTTGTCGCCGGGGATAACCTTGGCCTTGGACATGTAGTAGTAGAAGTGGGGGTGTTCGGTCTCGTCGCAGGTGGTGTACATACCATTTGCGATGTGGATGGTGTTGTCCTCCATGCGCTTCACATCATTACCGATGAGCCAGCCGTCGCCCTGCTGTGTGGCAATACCCTTGATCTTGGCACGCTGTGTCTCGATGTTGTAGGTGATAGTATCCATATTCAGCGAGGTTTGACCCTGCGTGAACAGAGGACGGGTCGTGACGACCTCTCCATCAATCGAATCAGTCTTGCCGTATGCGTAAATGCTCTTGTTATCGAGGTCGATATCCATGTAATCGGCCTTCAGGTTCATGTTGTCGTAGGTAACATCGCCCTGCTCGTAGATGTAGACGCGATTATTGCGCAGGTCGTAGAAGAGTGAGTCGGAAGCTCGTCCTGTAATCATCCTGTCCAGACCCGATACGGCCTTGCGGCGTGCTGCGGTATCTGCAGTTTGTGATACAGTGTCGCGCTCGGATGCAACAGACAGGCGCATATCGCGTGAGCGAGTGGTGTCCTGGCGTAGCAGCGAGACCCTGCTGATGGTCGCAGCATGTTGCATCGGTGCAAATCCGAAGACAAATTGCACCAATAGCAGCACAATGGCCACAGAAAGGAGATATTTAACGTTTAATTTACCCAAAATCTCAATAATTTTTTGTACCTTTGCCGACGCGTCGGCAAAACCGCTCGGATGGGGGCCATTGGCCTGTGTCAGAGCGATGTTTTAACCGACAAATATAGCGTTTTTTTGTCTATTATCGCTAATAGTTCGGGTTTTTTATGAAACTTAAAGTTGGTTATTTAATAATACTTCTTTTTGTGGCTCTGTTTGCTCAGCCCGCTCTTGCCCAGAATAACGAGGCAGGAGTGCGCGTTATTGTCATTGATGCTGGTCATGGCGGTAGTGCATTCCCTGGTGCTGTATATGGAGGCGTGAAGGAGAAGGATATCAATCTCGCCGTAGCGTTGAAACTCGGCGCATTGATCGAGAAAGAGCTGCCAACGGTGAAGGTTGTCTATACCCGTACGAGCGATAAGGCGCTTGGCAAAAGTCTTAATGAGGATCTTTCAGCCCGAGCCGATATTGCCAACAAGGCTGGTGGTGACTTCTTTATCTCGATCCATGCCAATGCTGCCCCGAAAGCCACTTCGGTGCAGGGTGCCGAGACCATTATCATGGGTGAGAGTGTCAAGGAGACCAAGTATAACGAGGATGTACTCTACGACAACAACAAGGAGGAGTTGATTGATATGTCGGATGAGAATACGGCGGCCATGGTGCGTGCTTATATTCAGAATCTGCAGTTTACATATGGCGAATATAGCGAGATGATGGCTCGAATAATGCAGTCGCATTACCAGAAGGGTGGTCGCAAGGTGCGTAACATGAAACGCCAGTTGCTTAAGGTGTTGTATGCTACCGATATGCCAAGTGTGCTTACCGAGCTGGGATTCATGTCCAATAAGAGCGAGCTGGCATATATGAACTCGGAAAAGGGACAGAATGCCTACGCCCGAATGTTGTGTGATGCCGTCAAGGAGTATGTAGGTCATATTGACCGCCTTGCAGGTGTTGAGACGCCAATGCTCTCACCCTCGCCTGAGGTGGTGGAAGAGCCTGCAAAAACAGTAGTGGAGACTGTGCCGACATCGGTGCAAAAGGATGAAGCCAGAGAGCAGAAGGCTCAGGGTGGTTATACCATTCAGTTGCTCGCCTCGGACAAGGCCGTCAAGGCGACCGACAGCCAGTTCAAGAGCTACCGCTCGAAGGTGGTGTGCTACATGGGTGGCGGAGTTTTGAAGTATAAATACTGCTACGGTAGTTATCCCACGCGTCAGGCCGCACAGCAGGATCTGGTGGCCGTAAAGCGCACCTTCAAGGATGCGTTTATTGTGCGCTATGAGGGTGAAAATATAGTGAAATAAAGAAAACGAAAAACAATATGAAAAGAGAGATTAAAGTTGGTTTGTTCGCCGTGGCCGTATTGATTGTGGGCTGGGGCGTTATCCGATTCCTCAAGGGTTCGGAGGTTTTTAGCAGCAGTAACACTTATTATGCATATTATGAGCAGGTGGGTGGTCTGCAGCCGGCATCGCACGTTATGATTTCGGGTGTTGCTGTAGGTGCTGTGTCGAGTGTTACGCTCAATGATGATCCCTCGAAGGGTGTGGAGGTTGAGTTTACTGTAAATAAGCGTTATAAGATTCCCGTAGACTCTAAGGCTCGCATCTTTTCAGATGGTATCATGGGAGGCAAAGCTCTTGAGGTTGTTTATGGCACCTCATCGGAGTATGTTCCCAAGAATGGTGAGGTAGGATCGGAAGTTAGTACCGACCTCTTTGAGATGGCAACCTCGGAGCTGGATTTTCTCAACGAGAAGATTGCAAGCGTAGTGGATGGTCTTACCCAGACACTCAATGGCGTGAATGCGCTTTTGGTCGATAACACAACCTCGCTGTCGAGCATCGTGAAGAATGTCGATGGAGTTACTGGCAACGTAAATGCGATGCTTGTCAATGAGCGTGCTCATCTGGAGGAGGCTCTGGCATCGTTGAGCAAGTTCTCAAAGAGCCTGGGCGATAATGCCGATGCGGTGGGCGGCATCATCGATAACCTGAACAGCTTCTCTACCGAGCTGGTTGAGGCGGATTTTGCTGCCGAGCTGGAGGGTGTTGTCGGTCATATCAATAGCATCCTCGCCACCATCGAGCAGGAGAATGGCAGCGTGGGTAAGCTGCTTAACGATAAAGAGTTGTATGATAATCTCACCTCGGCAAGTGATAACCTTTCAACTCTGTTGGAGGATTTGAAGGAGAATCCCCATCGATACATCAATATATCTGTGTTCGGCGCCAACCCAATAAAGAAGGTTGAGAAGGCGAAAGCCAAGGCCGAGAAGCATGCCATCAAGCGTGCCGACGAGCTTGCTGAGAAGGAGCACGAGCAGCAGATTAAGGAGTTGAAGAAGGGCGAATAAAACGGGAGTAGGAGATGATTTACCCCGTCAATTATGAACAAAAGATAGGCTTCGACCGCGTGCGTGAGCAGGTGGCCGCGCTCTGTTCGATGCAGGTGGCGCGAGATATTATTCTCGGCGAAAAGTTTTCCACCTCGCGCTCGGAGATTGAGCGTCGGCAGGAGACGGCTGACGAGATGCGTACGCTTCTGATGCTCGATCCCGATGCTCCACGCGATGAGTTCCCCGATATGGAGGGCATTGTGGCCAAGATCGGTGTTGAGGGTACATTCCTTACTACCGAGGAGGTTGTAGTCCTGCGCCGTGCGCTTACCGCCGTAGGCAATATGGTCGGTTTTGTGATGAGCCGCTCGGAGAGCCAGTATCCACGCCTAAGAAAACGCAGTGAGCGAGTATGCATCTTTCCCGATGTGGTGCGCCGTATCAATCAGTTGGTTGATGACGATGGTGAGATCCGCGATGGCGCATCGCCCGAGTTGTTGCAGATACGCCGAGCCATACGCGAGCACGAGGGACAGGTAACCAAACGCCTGAATCAGGTACTCAATAATGCCAAGCGTGCCGGTATTGTGGATGCCGATGCAATGGTGTCGATACGTGATGGCCGAGCCGTGATTCCGGTCTCGGCTGGTAACAAACGTAAACTCAGTGGCTTTATTCACGACGAGTCGGCTACGGGTAAAACATTTTATATAGAACCCGTAGAGGTTGTTGAGCTTAACAATCAGCTCCGCGAACTGGAGTATGCCGAGCGTCGTGAGATTGTGCGTCTTTTGACCGAATTTACCGAGGAACTGCGCCCCGATGCCGAGCCTATAGCTTCGGCCGGCGAGTATCTTGCAGAGATCGATGCCGTACGTGCCAAGGCACGTTGGGCCATAGAGAACGGAGCTGGTAAGCCCATAGTATCGCTGGATGACCGTCTGGTGTTGCGTCATGCGTTTCATCCTCTGCTGGCGCAGACTCTCAGACGCGAGAAGAAGGAGCTTGTGCCGCTGGATATGCAGCTCGATCGCGAGAAGCATATACTCGTTATCTCGGGTCCCAATGCTGGTGGTAAGTCGGTTTGTCTGAAGACTACGGGCATGGTACAGTATATGTTCCAGTGTGGATTCCCCGTTACGGCAGGCGAGATGAGCGAGCTGCCCGTATTTGAACATATTTGCCTCGATATTGGTGATGAGCAGTCGATGGATAATGACCTTTCGACCTATTCATCTCACCTGCTCAATATGAAGGCTACGCTACAAGCCGCATCGCCACGCACCATGGTGCTGATCGACGAGTTCGGCTCAGGTACGGAACCAGTCATAGGAGGAGCCATTGCAGAGGCTATACTTGAACGATTGCTTGAGAAGGGTTGCTATGGTGTGATTACAACCCACTACTCAAATATAAAATATTATGCAACGGGTACCGATGGCATTGCCAATGGTGCCATGATGTTTGATGTGCAGAACATACGCCCGCTCTTTAAGCTGGAGCAGGGCAAGCCGGGTAGTTCGTTTGCTGTCGAGATCGCCCGCAAGATCGGTCTTCCCGAAGATATTATCCGTGTGGCGAGCGATAAGGCCGGCAGCGATCATATCAACCTTGAGCGTCAGTTGCGTGAGATTGCGCGTGACCGTCGCTACTGGTCGCAGAAACGCGACCGTATCCGTCTTACTGACCGCAAGGTCGAGGAACTGGAGTCGAGTTACACCGAGCAGTTATCGCGAATCAAGGAGGAGCGCAAGGAGATTCTGCGTGAGGCCAAGGCGGAGGCACAACGGCTTATTTCTGACGCCAATCGTCAGATTGAGAATACCATACGCACCATCAAGGAGGCGCAGGCCGAGAAGGAACTTACCCGCTTGGCACGTCGCGAACTGGAGGAGTTCAAGGAGACGGTCGAGAGTGTTGGCTCTTCGTTCGATGGCGAGAAGGTTGAGCGCGAGATGGAACGACTGATGCGTCGTAAGGCACGTCGCGAGGAGGATAAGAAGCGTCGTGGACAGGCTCCGGCTGAGAAGCCTGCAGAGGCAGCTCCCACACCCGCACCCAAACCTATCGAGGTGGGCTCGAAGGTGCGCATCGCAGGTCAGGAGATGCCGGGCGTGGTGCAGAGCATCAAGGGTCGCAAGGCTCAGGTGGCCTTTGGCCAGATTCTTACGACTGTCGATTGCGAGAAACTTGTTGTAGTGTCGAATGCAGAGTATAAGAAAGCGGTAAAGCCCGTTATGCCTCGTACGGTACTCTCGGTAGATATATCGAGCCGTAAGCTTAACTTCCGCGATAGCGTCGATGTGCGCGGTATGCGTGCTGCGGAGGCGCTGGAAGTAGTGCAGGACTTGGTAGATGATGCTCTTATGGTGGGAGTCGGGGGTGTTACCATCCTTCATGGCAAGGGTACGGGAGCACTCAAAGAGGAGATACGTCGTTATCTGCGCTCCATTTCGGAGGT
>JAGBYV010000278.1 GCA_017628595.1 Alistipes sp. | reverse complement strand
GTATGTTGCAATTACAATTGATAGTCGTACCATAATTTCCTATGCTGTATAATGCAAATATACACATTTTGGGTGACATTGTACCACTTCGTATGCCAACTTTTTACATATTTAGGCCTAGTTTTATATGTTTTGTGTATCTTTGCAGGCGGTAAAATTATAAATATGAGTACAAATAGCATACAAAAGCAACCCTCAACCCTCGTAGCCCTGATACCCCTCGCGGTGCTGGTCATCTTCCTGACACTGACCATCAATTTATTTGGTGGTGATGCCATAGCAGGAGGCAGCCAGTTGTCGCTACTGACGGCATCGGCCGTGTGTACAGCCATTGCCATAGGCGTATATCGCTACCGCTGGCAACAGCTCGAGGATGCTATTGTGCAGAATATGCGCAGCGCAACGCCCGCGCTGATTATCCTGCTGCTCATCGGTGCCATCGCCGGCACATGGATGGCCAGTGGCATCATTCCTACGCTTATATACTACGGATTGAAGATTCTCCATCCCTCGATATTTCTCCCCGCATCGTGCGTTATCTGCGCCGTAATCTCCCTTTTGACAGGTTCGTCGTGGACAACAATTGCCACCATTGGTGTAGCATTGATGGGTATTGGCCGCGCACTGGGCTTTGAGGATGGTTGGATCGCGGGTGCCATTATCTCGGGTGCATACTTCGGAGATAAGATCTCGCTTATGAGCGACACCACGGTTCTGGCCTCATCGACAGCCGATGTGCCTCTGTTTAAGCACATCAAATATATGATGATAACCACCACGCCGTCGATTATCATCGCCCTGGTGGTCTTTACTATCGTTGGTTTATCATCATCGCCCACGATTGCGACGGATGCAAATGAGATTTCGCAGGCTCTCGACTCCACGTTCAACCTCTCGCCATGGCTGCTGCTTGTTCCCGTAGCCACGGCCATACTTATCTCGAAGCGTCTGCCCGCAATCATCACCCTCTTTGCCTCGGCAGCAATGGCAGCCGTAGCTATGGTTGTGGCTCAGCCCGATATCATTGCTAATATTGCTCAAGTTGGCGAGCCCTCATTCATGACCTCGCTCATGGCTGTTATACAGGTTGCCACGACCGACACTGCTGTAGAGACAGGCAACACCCTGCTCAACGATCTGGTAGCGACAAGCGGTATGGGCGGCATGATGAATACGGTGTGGCTCATCATCTGTGCCATGTGCTTTGGCGGTGTGATGTACGGCAGCGGCATGCTGACCGCCATCTCGCAGATATTTGTTCGCATAGCACGCCGCACGGTGAGTGTGGTTGGTTCAACGGTATGCTCAGGTATATTCTTCAATCTGACCACGGGCGACCAGTATATATCGATTATCCTTACGGGTAACCTTTTCCGCAAGCTCTACGACGACAGCCATCTGGAGCGTCGTCTGATGAGCCGCAGCATGGAGGATTCGGCTACCGTTACTTCGGTACTCATACCATGGAACTCGTGCGGTATGGCACAGTCGACCGTGCTGGGTGTAGCTACACTCACATACCTGCCCTACTGCATATTCAACCTGGCTAGCCCTGTAATGTCGGTTATCATCTCGGCCATAGGCTATAAGATTTACAAGCGAGAAGAGAATGCAGAATAGACTTTTCATATTCGATCTTGACGGCACACTGCTCAACACCATCGGCGATCTGGCCGTAGCGTGCGACCATATGCTCACTATGCGTGGTCTGCCTACGCACACCTACGAGGAGTATTGCTCCTTTGTCGGCAATGGCATCATGCGCCTTGTCGAGAGAGCTCTGCCCGAGGAGTTGCGCACACCCGAATATGTAGCCGCAGCACGCAGGGATTTTGTGGATTTCTACATCGAGCACATTGACCATAAGACGACACCCTATGAGGGCATGGTCGAGCTTCTCTGCGATCTGCAACGTGATGGAGCACATCTGGCCGTGGCATCGAATAAGTTCCAGGCCGGCACGGAGAAGCTGATCAGGAAATTCTTCCCCTCAATCGAATTTGTTGAGATCTGCGGCAACCGCGAAGGAGTACCCCTGAAGCCGGATACGGCACTCGTGGACATGATTTTAGAAAAGGCCGGCATCGAGCGCCAGTGCTGTTATATGATAGGCGACTCGGGCGTAGATATGCAGACGGCACACAATGCCTCGATACATGGCGTTGGAGTGAGCTGGGGCTTCCGCTCACGCGAGGAGCTGGAGATGCATCAGCCACATGCCATTGCCGATAGCGTCGCGGAGTTGCGCGAGATACTTTACAGATAAAAAAGGCTGTCTTTACAGCCTTTTATTATTTAGCAGTACATCCTTACATCCTCGGCCGTCACCACATCGCCACTGAGAATCATCAGTCGCTCGACCACATTTCTCAACTCTCGGATATTCCCACTCCAGGGCATGGCCGACAGAGCTCGCTTCGCCTCCGCATCCACACGCTTTGGTGAAATGTGATGCTCGGATGCTATCTGCCCGACAAAATAATCGACCAACTCGGCAATATCGCCGGCACGCTCGCGCAGCGGTGGCACCTTGATCAGTATAACACTCAGACGGTGGTAGAGATCCTCACGAAAGTTACCACGCGCTATCTCGGCTCGTATATCCTTATTGGTGGCTGCCACCACCCTCACCTCAACGCCTACATCCTTGTCGCTACCCACACGACTGATCTTATTCTCCTGCAGGGCTCTCAGCACCTTGGCCTGCGCCGATAGCGACATATCGCCAATCTCATCCATAAAAAGTGTACC
>JAGBYV010000277.1 GCA_017628595.1 Alistipes sp. | reverse complement strand
CTGCTCGATGGGGATGTTGGGAGGGTCGTTGCGGAAGTTGCCACGCCACGCGTAGCCGATGTTTACATAGATGGGATCGCCATAGCCATTGAGCTCCCACATTGCGGGAACCTCCATATCATCCCAGCCCTTGTCGTTGAACGAGGGGGCGTAGAAGTCGGTGGGACGCTGGTCAGCATTCTCCACCCAGTTAAAGCGCCATGTGCCGTTGAGCGATAGACGATATGCACTCTGCTGGTCGCAATATGCGCCCTCGGCGTCAGCCGCGTTCTCGAATACCTTGTAGGTAGAGTGCATCGGCTGGCGGTTAATTTCATTTACGTTGGGGTCCTGCCACTCGGTAAATGTCTGTGCCTGCATACTCATCGTAGAGAGCAAGGCTGCCAGAATAAAAGTAAATCGTTTCATATTAAGTTGTTTGATAGTTGTCAGTTTATGCAATCATGGGCTTGATAACACCGAAGAGGATGTAAGCCACGATGAGTGTCACAACGATATTGAAACCCTGTGCCGTAAGGAATGCCCACAGAGGACGACGGTTCTCCTTCGAGAAGATGTCGGCAAAGCGGGTCTCCAGACCTACGCAAACAAAGGCGATGCTGAAGAGCGTATTGGTAAAGCCCTTGGTGATCTTGCCCACGGCCTTTGCGCTCTCCACGTCAAGCAGGAAGCTGAAAACGAGCGATGCCACAACAAAACCAACGACGAATTTCGGGAATCGGTCCCATATAACACCCAGCGTAGGCTTCTCCTCGTGCTGCTCGCCCTTGTAGGTCCACATCAGCGAGATTACGAAGGCTGCCAGACCCAGCAGTACGTTCTGCGATGACTTGACGATAATAGCAGTCTGAGCTGCTGCCTCGCCCAGCATCGTGCCCGATGCTGCAACGGCACCCGTGGTGTCGATTGTGCCACCGAGCCAAGCTCCTGCTACCTCCTCGTTAAGTCCCAATAGATCGGCTACCCACGGCATAACATACATCATTGGGATGGCGCACACCAGCACCAGCGAGATGATATATGATAGTTTCTTATTGTCGCCCTTGATAACACCAGCTGTTGCGATAGCGGCCGACACGCCACAAATAGATACTGACGATGCAAGCATTGTTGACATCTCGCGATCTACACCAAAACGACGAGAGATGTAAAATGCGAAGTACCATACGGTGAATACCACGATGAGTGCCTGTGCCAAACCAAATACACCCGACTTCATCACCTCGCCAAAGAGGATTGTAGAACCCAGGCAGACAATACCGATCTTGATATAAAACTCACTCTGTATGGCGGGCTTCAGCCACTCGGGTACACGGAAGCAGTTGCTCACGATAAGACCGAAGATTACAGAGAAGAATACCGACTCCAGTCCCCACTCCTTGATGATAGGGATGTTGGCCACGACCTGTGCGCCAAGCGAGAGGGCGAAAATAACGAGTAGTGACAGGAATATTCCCACCATCTTGCGACGCAGCACAGCCTGACAGATGTAGGTCAGACCAAGAAT
>JAGBYV010000276.1 GCA_017628595.1 Alistipes sp. | reverse complement strand
AATGTATATCTATAGTGCATTAAGACAAATGGCAACTATTTAAAAATCGATAGTTGCCATTTACCTTAATCATTATCGCATTATATTATTTTGTGGCTTGGATTAAAAATGGTATCTTTGCACAAACGACAATTGATTGAGATATGAAACAACGCATACTTTTTGTCTGCCTCGGAAATATATGTCGCTCTCCAGCGGCCGAGGCGATACTTCAACAGATGATTACTCGTGAGGGGCTCGTAGAACATATCGTGGTGGATTCGGCAGGTACGTATGGTGGTCATGCTGGCGAACGCTCCGATGTGCGTATGCGTCGTGCTGCCGAGGCGCGAGGTATAGAGATGACCCATCGAGCACGTCAGGTGCGCGAGGAGGATTTCGGCCGCTTCGATCGCATTATCGCAATGGACGACAACAACTACGAGGCTCTGTTTCGCTTGGCTCCCGATCGTGCTGCACAGCAGAAGATATTTCGTTTTAGAGAGTACCTGCGACACCATCCCGATTGGAGTTATATCCCCGATCCCTACTACGAGGGTCACGAGGGCTTTGAGTTGGTATTGGATCTCTTGGAGGATGGCTGTACGCAGCTCCTCGACGAGTTAAAGGCATAGCGATAATGCCAAAAGCATTGCTTTACGAAATAGAAAATGGCTGCCCATCGGAGCAGCCATTTATTGTTTTATCTCTTGACGGTTGTGACCGTATCGAACGATATCTCCTCATCAACGATAGGCTCCTCGATAATGAAACCCTCGGGGAGTGCTGGGGTTGAAGGCTTGAGGTTCTCGGTGTGAGTCTTTGGTTTCTTGGGTGTTGAGGGCCACAATGCGGGTTTTACAACGCCAAACATGAACCACGCGGCAAACATAGCGACGATAATATTGAACAACTGAGCTCCGATAAACGAGAAGAGCAGACGACGATTTTCGCGCGATACTATCTCCTTTAGACGTGTATCCATGCCGATACAGACAAATGACAGCGAGAAGAAGAACGTCGAGAAGGTCTTAGCCATTGAGGTTTCGATAATCTTACTCTTAGCATCGAGAGTCAGAAGCTCCTGTGTTTGCAGGATGCTAAACACAGCCGAGGCCAAGATAAAGCCGAGGATAAACTTCGGAAACTTATCCCAAACGATGCCAAACGAGGGCATATAACCCTTCTTTCCCTCGCTACGAGCCGAGAGGTATAGGGCGATGAAGAATGCTACGAAGCCAATCAAAACATTCTGAGTGGCTTTTACGACAATAGCTGTTTTCTGCGCAATATCACCAGCCATCTCCGATGATGCGCCTACACCCGATGTGGTGTCTATTGTTCCTCCAATCCATGCGCCGATAATCTCCTGCTGTATGATAGGGTCATCTGTGAGTAAGGGTGCGATCATGCCTGCTAACCAGGGCATAAGATATATCATAGGTACGACGATGATAAGCACCAGCGAGATGATATACGAGAGTTGCTTCTTGTCGGTATCGGCAACACCGGCAGCGGTGATACATGCCGAGACACCGCATATCGAGCAGCCGCTCGCCAATGTCATAGCTGTCGCCTGTCCTATATTGAACTTACGCGCAAGCCAATAGGCGAAGAACCATACAATGCTCACAACTACGACAGCCTGAATAAGACCTGCTGCGCCCGACTTCATTACGTCGCTAAAGAGCACTGTAGCACCAAGGCAGACAACGCCAATCTTGATAAAAAATTCACCCTGAATTGCTGGCTTGAGCCACTCGGGGATGCGGAATAGGTTGCGAATAAGAAGGCCGAATAGAACAGAGAAGAATACAGCCTCGAAGCCGTAATACTTGACAGCCTCGATCTTGGCTATCCACTGCGCAAGTAGCGAGATGGCGAAGATTACGATAAACGAGCGTATAAGCCCCCTAGTTGGACGTCTCAGAAGAGTATTTCCAACATAGAGAAGTAGTAGAGCTATTATGAAAAAGGCTGCTATATCGTGCCAAGCTGCATGATGCGTAAGGTCGGCGGCAACTTTGAACCCATTGTTGGGCAGGAACGAGGCGAGTCCCGCAATGATAAGAAGGGGGAGGCTAAGAAATGTCACTACCCAATCTTCGGTTAAGAACTTTTTCATAATATTCAGTAACGTTTTAGATTT
>JAGBYV010000275.1 GCA_017628595.1 Alistipes sp. | reverse complement strand
CTGGCGGAGATGGAGGAGCCCGCGAAGATCGATACTCTGGTTACGAGCCGAAAGAATCTGCTCGTCGACATGGCCGAGTGTAGTGTGTATCTGCAGCGTGATAACATAGCGGAGCGCGTAGCCGACTCAACGGTTACGTTCGGCACGACACCACAACCCAAGTTCAATAAGAACTTTGAGGTGCTGGCCGACGATATCTCGGACTCTATGCTGAAGGGCTACAGGACCTATATCCTCTCGGAGAACAGAGCGCAGATCGAGCGCCTGGATAATATTTTCCACCAGATTGGGCGTCGCAACATTGATTTTGAGTCTATTTCGCTGACCCTGCACGAGGGTTTTGTGGACAACATACTGAAGATATGTCTATATACCGACCATCAGATATTTGACCGCTATCGCCGTTATCGCATCAATGGCGAGATTAAGCGCGATGAGCAGATGACCGTAGCGGAGCTTAATGCTCTGAAGATGGGCGACTATGTGGTGCATATCGACCACGGCGTTGGTCGTTTCGGTGGATTGGTGAAGATTAACGAGAATGGCAAGCTGCACGAGGCGATAAAACTTGTCTATAAGGACAATGATGTGCTCTTCGTTAATGTTCACTCTCTGCATCGCATCTCGCGCTACAAGAGTGGTGAGGGCGAGGCGCCCAAGATCTATAAATTGGGTAATGGAGCATGGCAGAAGCTGAAAACGGCTACAAAGAAGGCCGTAAAGGATATCTCACGCGAACTGATTGCTCTGTATGCCAAGCGTAAGGCGAGCCGAGGCTTTGCCTTCTCGGCAGATAGTTATCTCCAAAACGAGATGGAGGCATCGTTCAAGTGGGAGGAGACTCCCGATCAGCAGGCTGCTATCCAGGCTGTTAAGCGCGATATGGAGTCCGATCAGCCGATGGATCGTCTGGTCTGTGGTGATGTGGGATTTGGAAAGACCGAGGTGGCTATCCGTGCCGCATTCAAAGCGGCCGTTGACGGCAAGCAGGTTGCGGTGTTGGTACCTACAACCATCCTTGCTCTGCAGCATTATCGCTCCTTTATGGAGCGCCTGCGCGACTTCCCCGTGCGTGTGGAGTATCTCAATCGCTCGAAGACAGCCAAGCAGACACGCGAGATTGCTGCCGATTTGGAGTCAGGCAAGATAGACATCCTGATTGGTACGCATAAGATATTGGGAAAACAGATCAAGTTCAAGGATCTGGGTCTGCTGATCATCGACGAGGAGCAGAAATTTGGTGTTGCAGCCAAGGAAAAACTCACGCAGATGAGTGTGAATGTCGATACGCTAACCCTTACTGCTACACCCATTCCGCGTACGCTGCAGTTTTCTCTTATGGGTTCGCGCGATCTGTCGGTGATCTCTACTGCGCCGCCTAACCGTCAGCCTATTCTTACCGAGTCGCATATCTTCTCCGAGGATATCATCCGCGATGCCATCGAGGAGGAGCTTTCGCGAGGTGGACAGGTCTATTTTGTCAATAACCGTGTTGAGGATCTGCTTACCCTGCAGGGGTTGATTACACGCCTCTGCCCGAAGGCAAGAGTAGCCATAGGACATGGCAAGATGCCCTCGGAGCAGCTGGAGAGGTTGATCATGGACTTTATCTATGGCGAGTTCGATGTGCTGGTGGCAACGACCATTGTTGAGAGCGGTATCGATATCCCCAATGCCAATACTATTATTATAAATAATGCACATTACTACGGTCTGAGCGATCTGCATCAGTTGCGTGGTCGTGTGGGTCGCAGTAATCGCAAGGCTTATTGCTATCTTATAACTCCGCCCGAGGAGCTTCTCTCGAGCGATGCTCGTCGTCGTTTGCGCGCTATTGAGGAGTTCTCGGATTTGGGCTCGGGCTTTAATATTGCCATGCAGGATCTGGATATTCGCGGAGCGGGAAATCTGCTGGGTGCCGAGCAGAGCGGATTTATTGCCGATATAGGTTTTGAAACCTATCAAAAGATTATGCGTCAGGCTATTGCTGAGTTGCGAGCAGAAGGTCTCGATGTTGAGGGCTTGAGCGATGAGGAGGCACAGACCGTAAAAGCGGAGACATATATTGACGATGCAATAATCGAGATTGATATGCTGGCCGAGTTACCCGATTCATATGTGCGTCAGCCAGCCGAGAAGTTGCGTTTGTATCGTGAACTGGACTCTATTAGCAAGGAGGAGCAGATCGTGGACTTTGAGGCTCGCCTTGTCGACAGGTTCGGTGCTCTGCCTGAGCCTGCACGTGAGCTACTCAACGTTGTGCGTCTGCGCTGGGAGGCGGTGCGTCTGGGTATGGAGCGCGTGAAGGTGAAGAATGGATTGATGATTATCCACTTCGTTGGTGAACAGAACTCCCCATACTACAAGAGCGACATTTTTATGAATCTGCTGCGTACGATAACCGCACAGCCTGATAGATTTGTCCTCAAACAACACAATAATCGTCTGGCTATGACCGTTAGAAGAGTAAATAATGTAGCCGAGGCCGTTGCCGTTTTGCGAAACCTCTAACTCGAATGAAGATGAATCTGGTAGTGGATATCGGGAATACACTCATTAAGGTGGCTGTGGTGGAAGGCGCTGATGTGCTTCTGTCGCAGGCTTTTGCGGCGGTAGAGGAGTTGCCGCTGGCTGCGCTCAGGGAGCAGTATCCTGCGTTGCGGCACGCTATCGTGGCATCGACGGGAGAGGATACTCTTCGCGTAGCTGGAATATTGCGCGGCGAGGGCTTACAGGTGCTGGAGATGACCTCGCTAACCCCAACACCTATCGGAAATGATTATCTCACACCCGCAACCCTGGGCGTTGATCGATTGGCAGCAGCTGTTGCAGCCGTTGAGGTTATGGGATGCAGGGATTGTCTGATTGTTGATTTTGGCACGGCGATTACGATCGATCTGGTGGAGAATGGCACGTTCCGTGGCGGTAATATTTCTCCCGGAATGACGACCCGTTTTAGAGCTTTGCACGACTACACCCGTCGCCTGCCCGAGTGCTCGCCGACAGAGCAGATTCTGGAGGTTGGTCGCACCACGCATCAAGCCATCGAGCAGGGCGTAATGCAGGGCATTGTGAATGAAATTGAGGGCTATATTACGGGATTTATGCAGTCGAATGCAAAATTATCGTTAATTTTTACGGGTGGAGATGCAAAATATTTTGTTAAACGAATTAAAAATGCGAAATTTGCCAAATGTGATCTGGTATTTTGCGGATTGAACAGAATTTTAGAGTACAATGCAAGCATTGAAGACGAAAGTTTTTAAAACTATTATAGCCATATTATTGCTCCTGCCAATGGGCGCCAAGGCGCAGACATTAGTGAGTAGCGTAAATACATATTCGCCCTACTCGATGTACGGCATGGGAGAGTTGACCACCAAGGGAAATGTGATTCAGCGTTCGATGGGTGGTATGGGTATAGCAATGTGGACCAACAATATGGTCAATGTGTTGAACCCCGCAGCATTTGCACTGACTCCCCAGAAGAGTTTCCTCTTCAACTTTGGAATGGAGGGCGGTCATTACCGCAACAGCCAGACCAAGTATGGCGCTGATAGTAGCATTGAAACAGCATATAACTCTGTCAATATTCACGACATAGCATTTCAGATGCCCTTGGCGAAGAATCTGGGTTTTGGTTTCAGCCTGACGCCTTACAGTAATGTGGGCTATACGATGTACGGTGACGACCTGTCACAGGATATTGCAGGTAATGTGGGTCGCGTAAGCTACGAGTATATGGGCGATGGCGATATTACGGAGGTGAAGTTCGGTGTGGGCTGGAAACCCTTCAACAGTGTTGCAGTAGGTGTATCTGCAATCTATTACTGGGGTAATATCGAGCGTAGCTACGAGACACAGGTTAAGAACATCACCGGTAACGGCTCGTTCTCATCAACGCTGGGTGTTGATACATATGACGTCTCACGCTTTAAGCTGCAGGCTGGTATTATGTGGAATCCGATTTATCGCGACGACCGCATCCTTACACTGGCGGCCACTTATGACCTGGGAGGCCCGATGAAGCCTAAGATGTTCAAGCATGTGTATGTGGACAACGTTCTTAACTCAGTAGTACGCCAGGAGGAGGATAATGCACTGCCTCTGCGATTGCCTCATCAGGTAGCAGCCGGATTCTTCTACCAGACATTGAAGGTTCGCTTTGGTGCCGACTATGTATATCAGAACTGGGGTACACAGAATACCGACTTTGCCGAGAGTGGTGGTCCGGGTATAAATGTAGCCTACACTGATACACATACGATCAAGGCAGGTTTTGAGATCGTGCCCCGTTATTCGGACGTAGCGCATTATATGAACCGTATGGCTTACCGCATTGGTGCTCGATATGGAGATTATTACCAGACTTTCGGCGGTAGCCGAGTTAAGCAATATGCCGTTACGGCGGGTATCGGTTTGCCGATTCGATTGTTTGGCCGTTCATCGGTGGATTTAGGATTTGAGTTTGGCATGCGTCGACCCGATAGCCCGACGGTGATGATCGGTAGCGAGATGGTTGGCATGATTAAGCAGACATATTATAAGATGTCGATTGGTCTTAATATGTTTGGTGAGGATCGTTGGTTTGTTCGCCATAAGTTCGATTAATGACCGATGTGAGAAACGAGAGAGAAATAAGCATAAAAATTTTTAACTAAACTAATAAACCTCTTAATTACATGAAAAGTTTAAAGATGATTTTGGCCGTTGCTTTTGCTGCGATGAGCTTCTCGGCAATGGCACAGGTAAATTACGATGACGCTCGTTATGCCGTATGGGGCGAGAATGCAGAGCAGCGTAAGAGCAACATGCTTGCAAACCAGTTCCTCAAGGAGTCAGTTGACAACAAGGACTACAAGGCTGCAGCAGGTTACTTGAAGCAGTTGCTTGATCAGGCTCCCAAGGGTGCTCAGGGTATCTACACCAACGGTATCAAGCTCTACAAGACTTTGATCAACACCGCTAAGACCGATGAGCAGCGTAACGTTTACATCGACTCATTGCTTTATGTTTACGATGTTCGTTTGCAGGCTTTCGCTGACCACTCTCGTTATGGTAAGGCTTACATCCTCGACCGTAAGGCTCGTGAGTACCTCACCTATAAGCCCGAGGATCGTGAGGGTGTTCGCAAGATCTTCACTGAGGCTATCGCCGCTACTGAGGCGAAGACCGGTAAGGCTAACCAGGAGTTGGTAGCTATCTACTTCTCTAACCTCTGCGAGGACTACAAGAACAACCTTGTTGACGCTACAATCGTTATCTCTGAGTACGATCGTTTCTCACCCTTGTTCGAGGGTGCTGAGGGCGAGGCTGCTGAGTTGAAGAACCAGTTCGACACTGCTTTCGGTGCTTCAGGTGCTGCTAGCTGCGAGAACCTTGAGTCTCTCTTCTCAAAGAAGTTGGCTGAGAAGCCCGAGGATGTTGCTTTGCTCGGTCAGGCTGTATCGCTCATGTCACGTGCACAGTGCAACAGCGACTTCTTCTTCAACACTGCTGAGAAGTTCTACTCATTGAAGCCCTCTTCTGAGACTGCATTGTTCCTTGCTCAGGGTTTCCAGGGTCGTAGCGAGTTCGATAAGGCTATGAAGTATTTGAACGAGGCATTGGCAGCTGAGACTGACAACGCTGAGCGTGCAAAGCTTTACACTCGTATCGGTCTTATCAGCATCCAGACTGGTGATCACTCAAACGCTATGAACGCTGCAAAGGAGATCAAGACTCTTGAGCCTACAAACGGCTATGCTCCCTACATCATGGCACAGTGCTATGCTGCTACAGCAAGTGGTGATTTCTCTGCACAGGCAGGTTACTGGGCTGCTTACGACACCATGAACCAGGCTATCGAGTTGCTCGGCTCTGAGCCCGCAATTCAGGAGGCTGCTAAGAAGATGGCATCTGCATACCGTGGTTCATTCCCCACAAAGGAGGAGTGCTTCTTCAACGAGGTATCTGCTGGTGCACGTTACACCGTAACCAAGGGCTTTGCAAGCGGTGTAAGCACAACTGTACGTTACAGATAATATGTTGCGATGATTATTCGCATGCTTAGACGATATTTAGCGGTAGCACTCCCTTTCCTGGGGAGTGCTATCTTGCTATTCTCATGTAATAAGCAACCGGCCGTGGTACAGCCAGTAGCGACCGAAAAGGTGATGACCGAGTATAGTGAAAATATGTCGATCACCATGTCGGAGAACGGTCGCAAATCGTACCATTTTGAGACCCCTCTTATTGAGGGTTATGGCACGGCGCACGATCCCTATCGTGAGTTCCGCAAAGGAGTGAAAATTACCATCTTTGACGAGGATACTGGAGCCGAGTCAGCCACATTGACGGCAAACTATGCCATTTTTTATGAGGATCGTAAGTTGTGGGAGGCCAAGGGTGATGTTGTGGCAACAAACTCTGATGGCCGCCAACTCTTCACCTCGCAACTTTTCTGGAATCAGGCCACACATAAGGTCTATTCCAATGTCGATTCGAAGATCGTCGATGGTGACGAAGTGCACCATTGCGAGGGCTTCGAAAGTGATGAGCAGATGAAGGAGTGGACATACCGTAAGTTGAAGGGTGTGACCTATATCGATGATGAGTTTCTGGAAAAGGATTCATCCGATTCACTCTCATCGGATAAAACTGCCACAACTACTGCTGCCGCACCGGCCTCATTGCCCAAGCCAGCGACTAAAACAAAGTCTGCATCAGCGCTTAAGATCCCTGCTGCCAAGCCTTTGGAGGAGCGCAGCAAGCCGGCGACTGTTACAGAAATTAAGCCGCTTAGAATAACCGAAAAACAATAGATAAGAACATGGAATCTGCGGATCTCATCCACTCGTTAATCATTATTTGCGTGATGCTGATATTGTCGGCATTCTTCTCGGGTATGGAGATTGCTTTCTTGAGCAAAAACCGTCTGCGCGAGGAGATCGACCGCAAGCAGAGTCCGATGTTTGACTTTATCGCTCAACTATTTGAGCGCCAATCAGGACAATACATCACCACCATTCTGGTGGGAAACAATATATGCCTTGTTATCTATTCTCTCTACATGTCTATCGTGCTACGTTTTTTGGCATCGTTAGCAGGATGGGAGAGTATGACCAGTAGCGGGGCAGTACTCTTTGAGACTATCGTCTCCACTATCATCATCCTGTTCTGCGGAGAGTTTATCCCCAAGTCGATTATTAAGAATAATCCCAACTTTTATTACAAGATCTTCTCTCCCGTATTGTATTGCTTCTACCTGTTCCTTTATCCGCTGGCCATCCTTACCACTGCAATGTCGTATGGCATCTTGCGATTGTTTGGTCGTAAGCATAGTAGCAGCGAGTCTGACTACACTTTTAATCGCGAGGATTTGGTGAATTTGGTTGATGGCGAGAGTGTCGAGTTACAGCAGGAGGATGAGGATGAGATAAAACTTTTCCAGAACGCTCTGGACTTTGCCGACCTGCGCGTGCGTGATTGTATGGTGTCGCGCGTGGATGTTGAGGCCGTAGATATAAATGTCTCTATTGAGGAACTTACCAGGCGTTTTGTTGAGTCAAAATATTCGCGCATATTTGTTTGGCGCGATACGATCGATACCATTGTAGGTTATGTCAACTCAAAGAGCCTGTTCAATAACCCTACGTGTGTCGAGGATGTGCTCATGCAAGTCGATTATGTTGCCGAGACGATGCCTTTGCAGCTGTTGTTGCAGCATTTCATCAAGCGTAAGGCGAGCGTAGCCGTGGTGCTCGATGAGTTCGGAGGTACGGCCGGTATCATATCTATGGAGGATGTGCTGGAACAGATCTTCGGTGATATCGAGGATGAGCACGATGTGCCCGAGGGCATTGAGAAACGCGTGGGCGAGAACGAGTATGTGCTTTCGTGTCGTCTGGAGGTAGAGTATCTTAACGAGCGCTATAATCTTGATATTGAGGAGAGTGACGAGTACGATACGCTGGCCGGATATATCATTGCAACCTATGACGGCATCCCCTCGTCGGGTACTATCATCGAGGCTGGCGGACTGGAAATTAAAGTTCTTCGCACGACGCGCACAAGAGTGGAATTGGCCCGCGTGAAAAAGCGATAAGAAAAATATGACTAATAATATGGTCATTAAGAATAATTTTACTATCTTTGATGGTTCAATTTTGGATTAATAAAATAAAACAATAAAATTTTATGGCAAGTCTAAACACATTAAGAACGAAGTATGGTATCATCCTTTCGGTTGTTATCATTCTTGCGCTTTTGGCATTTATCATTTCGCTGGGCCCCGAGATGGGTTTCGGCAGTAACGACCCCAAAGTGGGCGAAATCAATGGCGATAAGATTAGCTACACAGAGTATCTGAATGAGTACGAGACCGTTAAGGGTTTCACTGGCGCAGCTGAGTCTACAGACGCTGAGGCTGATGCTTTGGCTACTGCTACATGGCGTTCACTTATCACCAAGCACCTCTTTACTCCCAGCCTTCAGCAGATGGGTCTGGGCGTAACTGAGAAGGAGCGTATGACCATGATCAGCGGTGAGCACCTTTCACAGGCTTACTATTCTGCATTTGCTGATCCCACTACTGGCGCATACGATGTTCAGGCCGTTACCTCATTCCTGGCTCAGGTTGCTTCTATGCCCGAGTATCAGAGCATGTGGACATACATGAACGAGCAGGCTGTGGCTGAGCGTTTGATGTCAAAGTATATGGGTCTTGTAAAGGCTGGTTCTTATGTGAACAAGTTGGAGGTTGCACAGGGTGTTACCGCTGCTAACGAGAGCCGCGATGGCCGTATGGTTGTATTGCCCTACACCAACGTTGACAATGCCTCTGTAGAGATTTCAGATGCAGAGATCAATAACTACTACAATGCTCACAAGCACCTCTACACCAAGCTTCCCTATCGTGCTATCTCTTACGTAGTGTTCGATATCGAGCCTACATCTGACGACATGCTTGAGATTGAGAAGAAGGCAAAGAGCATGGGCGAGGAGTTTGCTGCTGCTGAGGATATCCGCGCATTTGTTCGCAAGAACATGGGTGCAGTTGCAACAGCATACGTATCGGCTGCACAGCTCTCTGAGGAGGAGCAGGTAATGCTTAACGGCGAGCAGTATGGTCCCGTTTTGAAGTCTAACGAGTGGGTAATGTCTCGCGCTATTGACACCAAGATGGCTCCCGATTCACTCGGCTTGAGCCACATCGTATTGGACGCTACACAGACTGAGTTGGCCGATAGCCTCTACAATGCTCTTCAGGCTGGCGCAGATTTCGCTGAGGCTGCTCGTGCACACTCTGGTTATGCTGCTTCAGCACAGATGGGTGGTGAGATCGGTGTTGTACCTTTCGCTGCTCTTACTCCCGAGTTGGCCGAGCCTTTGGCAACAGCAAAGAAGGGTGACATCGTAAAGGTTACCGTATCTGGCGTAACTCAGTTGATCAAGGTTACTCGCACTGATGCTGCTAAGAAGCACGTTTTGATCGGTTCTATCTCTATCCCCGTTGAGGCTTCATCTGCAACACGTCGTGACGTACATAACGTTGCCAGCATCTTCTCTGTTGATGGCAAGGGTTCACTCGATAAGTTCAATGCTGCTGCTTCGGCTGCTGCCGTTACTCCTCGTGTAGCTCGTTTGCCCCAGGGTGAGCGCTCAGTAGCTGGTTTGGATAGCTCACACGAGATCGTACGCTGGGCTTATGGCGCCGATGTACAGGATATCTCTGAGATCTTCACAATTGGTAACTCATATGTTATTGCAATGCTTACAGGCATCGATGATACCGAGCACATGGCAGTATCAGAGGTTAGCGCTATTATTCGCGAGACTTTGATGCGTGACAAGAAGTTTGAGGCTTTGAAGGCTAAGCTCGCTGGCTCAAACATCGACGAGGTTGCAAAGAGTGCAGGTGTTGAGGTTACTCCTTTCTCTAATGTTAAGATGAACGACTACGGTGTAGCAATGTTGCCTTTGGAGCCCCACGTAGCAGGTTCTATCGCAAACACCACTGTAACAGGTCAGCTCTCAGCTCCTGTTAAGGGTTACTCAAATGCAGTTGTATTCGTTGTAGATGCAATCAACAAGGCTGAGGCACAGACCGCCGAGGCTGAGAAGGTTCGCCAGCAGGCAACTCTCGAGAACAACGCTCTCCAGATGGCATCTATCGCTCTGCAGAACATGGGTGATATCCAGGATTTGCGCGGTCAGTATTTTTAATCGATAAGATACGAAAAAAGCCCGAGGTCAACGCCTCGGGCTTTTTTGTTTATATGGGTCTTATTCCAATACGTATGTTAGTTGGATACCGGTGATGTCGCAATTTAGTAAATTATCCATAGTGTTTCTAATTATAATAGAGTATTGCTGACGACTGTTTGAGT
>JAGBYV010000274.1 GCA_017628595.1 Alistipes sp. | reverse complement strand
TCTCGTCGTTGCGCTCTACGGCCATCGGCGAAAGCATGCAACTCTATGCTATCAACCGCACGCGTATATCTACGCTGCTACCCGTGGGAGGCTATACGCGCCGAGAGTTGCCCATTGCCGGCATCTACTCTATCGACGAGGATAACCGCTCGCTGGTGATCACTTCGCTTTCAGCGGCGCAGAGCCTCTTTAATTATGCCGACCGTGCTTCGGCTGTGGAGATTCGCCTGCGCGAGGGCGCTTCGCCGCAGCGCCTTGCCGAGCAGTTGCAGGCAGCCGTAGGGGAGCACTTTGAGGTGCGTACACGCGAGGAGCGCAACTCCATCTACCGCCTTATGGCGCTCGAAAAGTGGGGTGTCTTCTGCATCGCCGTGCTGGTGATGATCGTGGCCTCGCTCTCGATTGTGGGCACGCTGGTGATGGTCATCATCGACAAGCGCGATGATGTGCGTACGCTGCGTACGATGGGAGCCCGCCGCGACTTTGTGCGCGATATCTTCACTGCGGAGGGGTTGCTTATGGCTCTGTTGAGCCTTGTGCTGGGTCTTGTGCTGGGTGCAGGCCTTGCTCTGCTGCAGCAACACTTCGGATTTGTGGGCATAGATGCCCAGACACTGCAGGTCAATGCCTACCCCGTAGAGGTGCACCTCAGGGATATACTGCTGACCGTTGCGGCCTATGCTGCCGTGTCGTATATAGTTGTAAAACTTACCGTTCGCGCCCTGATGCGCGACAATATTTAGAGTGATGAAACGTATAATTTCAGCCTTTTTTCTGCTCGGAGCCCTGCTCGTCGTGGCGTGTAACAAACCCAAGGAGGTACCCGATAAGATCCTTGGCCAGATCTTCCATGATGCCATGCTGGTCAATGCCTATCTTAACATGCATAACGACTTCAAGCTCGACTCGCTCAATATCTATGAGCCGATCTTTGCCGAGTATGGCTACACCACCGAGGATGTGCAATATACGATCAACAACTTCTCGCGTCGTAAGAGTATCCGTCTGAGCGACGTTGCTGAGTATATGATCTCGCTTCTGGAGCAGGAGTCATCTGCCCTGGCCGATCAGGTCACCCGTCAGGATACCATCGAGAATGTGGCCGAGCGCCGCTTTACACGTACTATCCTTAGCGATACCACCATCGTTATCGCCAAGGATGAGGATTCAGTACGCATGCGCTACCATCTGGGTAACATCTCGCCGGGACTCTATACCATCACGGGATCATATACCCTCGACTCGCTCGATAAGGAGCCCAACCGTCGTATGTATATCTATTTCGAGCGTGAGGACAGCACCCGTCAGGCAGTGATCAACGGAACGCTGCAGCGCCGCAGGGAGTTCTCATTCAACCAGGAGCAGACAATCACCGAGGCGGACTCCGCTATTCAGAGCCTTGTCATTGATTTCTTCCACTATGCTCGCGAGCCCAAGAAGCGCAAGGTGCCCTCGATGACTATCCACAATGTGAAGGTCACCTACCGTCCGCCCATTGAGGAGTGTGTCGAGATGCTCTTTCGCGAGCAGTCGCAGATGCGTATCTTCTCCGACTCGCTCATTAATCTTATAGAATCATCAGCCCGATAAAGAATGCGTACCATCGCCGCCCACTACCTTATCGACCGCGGGCAGATCGTGCCCCGTCCCGTCATTGAGTTCGATGACGATGGCCGCATCGTGCGTGTGGAGCAGTGGGAGCGGCTCGATACCATGCCCTGCACCGAGTTCTACTCGGGAGCTCTGTCCGCAGGCTTTGTCAATGCACATTGCCACATCGAGCTATCCTACCTGCGTGGAGCCATAGCTCCGGGTACGGGCTTTGCCGGCTTTGCCCGCGCCATAGGTCAGGTGCGTGGAGGCTTCTCGGATGAGGAGCGTCAGCGAGCTCTCTATGCTGCCGATGCTGCGATGTGGCAGGAGGGTGTGCAGGCTGTAGCCGATATTGTCAATGGCACTACATCCTTTCCGATGAAGGAGCGTAGCCTTATTCACTATCACTCCTTTGCCGAACTATTCGGCTTAAAGTCGGAGATTGACTCCATCACGCCGCTGCTTTCTTTTCCCGCGACTACTCCTACACCGCATTCGACCTACTCGTTGCAGTCTGGAGCGTTTGGCGATGTGTGCCGCCTGGCGGCATCAGCACCGCTCTCGATTCACTTTATGGAGTCGCCCGACGAGAAGGCCCTCTATGCTGGCGAGGGATCTCTCGCTGCGTGGTATGAGAGGATGGGCTGGCAGTGCGATTTTCTCCATTATGGCTCGCCGGCACGACGCCTTGCGGCCTCGCTCGATCGCTCAACACGCCTTATGCTGGTGCATGGTTGCTGCATCGACGAGGAGGATCTATCTATCCTTGAGAATCATTTCCAGCACCCTGTTGCGTGGGTTCTATGCCCGCAGTCAAACGACTATATTTCTGGTTTAACGCCGCCCGTGGAGCTTCTGCGTCGCCATAATGCCCTGATATGTCTGGGCACCGACTCTCTCGCTTCGAATACCAACCTCTCGATGCTTGAGGAGGTAAAACGTATCGAAGGAGTACCCATTGCCGAGCGCATGGAGTGGGCTACGCTGGGAGGAGCAAGAGCCTTGGGTATGGACGATGAGCTGGGTTCGGTGGATGTTGGCAAACGTCCCGGCCTGGTGCTTATTGAAGGTTTTACATCGCAGGGTTTGGCAGCCGATGCCACAGCCCGTAGAATAGTATAATTTATGAAGAGACTCATTCTTTTCCTCTTGCCGTTGCTTGCGCTCTGCGCCTGCAACTCACATACGGAGATAACCACTGACCCTCTGCCGACGATTACCTTCGAGCAGGGCGATCGTTACTCCCTTAAGATGGGACATATCCTGACGCTGGCCCCTACGATAGAGAACGCAGAGAGCTACGTGTGGATTATCGATGGTGTAACGGTTTCTTCGTCAGCTACATATGTTTTCGAGGCCACTCGTGTTGGCACGTTCTACATAACCCTTCGTGTTGAGAACAAGGTTGGTGTCAGCAGTGCCGACATCCGCGTCGATGTGGAGGCTCTGCAGCCACCCGTCATCTCGTTTGCCGTAGGCGAAGATCGTCTGCTTACGTTGCCCTTTGGTGAGCATACCCTTGCAGCCGATGTGCTCCATGGCGAGGCGGCGGCGTATGAGTGGCGACTGGATGATCAGATCATCTCAACCGAGCCAACGTGCACACTGACTCTTACCTCTGAGGGTGATCACGAGTTGTTGTTAAGTGTCGAAAATGAGGATGGCCGCACCTCGGAGCAACTCACGCTCCGCGTTGTGAACCGTCTCGATGGTGAGATCTATATGGCCGATGAGTATAGCATCCCATTGGGCCGTACACTGCTTCTCGATGCTACGCTCTGGCACTATGCCTCTCCCTCTTATCTGTGGAAGTGTGGTGCGGAGCAATCGACCGACCCCGTATTCCGATTTACCCCCTCTGCCGAGGGTGAATATAGCATAATGCTCACTGTCGCCGATAGCGATGGCTACTCCCTCACTCGTACGCTCAAGGTTGTGTGTACCCCTGCCGAGGGCACCTTCCGACGCGATGCGACTGCCCAGAGCCGTGCTACGGCCTCAAAGGTCTATGCCTATCGTCCTGCCGCTGGTCAGTTCATCAATGAGTCGCAGTCGGGCTTTGCTGGCGAGCAGACCGCTGATGCCGCTGTTGCGTATGCCGAGAAGCGACTGGCGGATGGAAAGTATATCTCGCTGGGTGGTTGGGGCGGTTATGTGGTTGTAGGCTTCGACCATAGCGTTGTAAATAGTGGCGACTACGACTTCAGCATTGCTGGCAATATGTACGAGGGTTCGTCCGAGGCGGGTATCGTGTGGGTTATGCAGGATGCGAATGGCAATGGCCTGCCCGATGATGTGTGGTATGAGCTGCGTGGTTCGGAGTACGACACGCCGCACTACTCGCGTGGCTATGCCATCACCTACTATCGTCCCTCGGCTGCGGGCATGGGCGTGCAGTGGCGCGACAATCGTGGTGCTACGGGAACACTGCGCCGCAACACCACACACACGCAGGAGTATTATTATCCGGCATGGGAGGAGTCTTCATTCACGCTCTATGGCTCACTCCTTGAGGCCAATACCGAGGTCGATGCTACGACTAATAATCAGGTCAATAAGGCCTACGCATGGGGCTATGCCGACAATCAGGGCAGCGACAGCGACACAGGCACAACGGGTGAGGCAGTGAAGAACTACTTCAAGATCTCGTCAGCCGTTACGGCCGATGGCTCGGCCGCAAATTTGCAGTATATCGACTTTGTGAAGGTGCAGTCGGCCATTAACTTTGTGGCTGGCGCGCTGGGTGAGATCTCTACCGAGGTACTCGCCATTGAGGATGAGAATATGTAAAACAAAAATAGAAAAGTATGGAATTCAAGCAAGTTGTATCGCGTCGTCGCTCGACGCGTAAGTTCCTCCCGACACCCGTCGAGAGAGAGAAGTTGCAGCGCATCGTAGATGCAGCACTCGTTGCCCCCACATCACGCAATACGCGCTCTACGCGCTTCTATGTGGTTCAGGACAAGCCCACGCTGGAGCGTATGTCGCAGATGCGCGACTACGGCTCGGCTTTTATGAAGGATGCTACGGCAGCCATCGTTGTGGTAAGCGATAAGACTCTTACCGATCTCTGGGTCGATAACTGCGCCATTGCCTCCACCACCATCCAGCTCGCCATCGTTGACGAGGGTTTGGCATCGTGCTGG